>CAZGUB010000005.1:15666-23281 GCA_964528935.1 uncultured Flavobacteriaceae bacterium
AACCTCGACATTTACTCTCACTGGTAATTTAAATACTGGAGTAACAACTACAACTACTTATTCATATACAATAATAACTGAGGGAACAGGGTGCGTGACCAGCACTATTAGTGGTTCAATTGTTGTTAAACCAAAACAAACTGTTAATCTAACAGGAGGAGTGGCTGATCAAACGGTATGTAATTTAGGAGATCCTATTGTTCCCATTGAATATACTTTTGAGGGAGGTGCAACAACATATAATATTTCATGGACTGGAGGTCCTATTGGACTAAATGTACTAAATACAAGTTCGAATACATTAACAATTTCAGGTACAGTAAATATTCCTGGTGGTATTGCAGCAACTACATCATACACTTATATAATTACTACCATAGGTAATAATTGCGAAACAGGATCTGTTTCAGGAGTAATCACAGTACTTCCTGAATTAGATTATATCATAACAACTCTAAATACTAGAAATCAGGTAAATGCAAATGCCTTGTGTAGCGGCGAGGATATTGAAGATATTGTATTTGAGGTAATAGGTGGAGAGGGTGCTGCTCAAGTTTCATTAACATGGACAACAGAAAATGTTCTAAACAATATATCTGTAACACCAAACGGAACAAATACTATTTGGACAATTTCAGGATCTACCAAAACAGTAACAACTACTACAAGTTTCCCATACCAAATAACTATTTATAGACCCGGATCATGTAGTAGTCCTGTTTCTTTTGATGGGACAGTTAGTGTTATTCCAAAACCTGTTATTGATCAAAACTTTATTACTCTAAATGACATAACAAATGTAACATGTGTTGGAGGTAGTGATGGATCAATAATTATTCCTGCATCACCAACAATTGAATTTGAAAAAAGAATATCTGGAGGGCAGCTAGCCTCTCAACAAGTTGAGTCTGTAACAATTTCATCGACTGATGCACTTGGAGCTGGTGATGTAGTAAGAGTAATAATTGATGGATTTACTTTTGATGCTGTTACAGGCGCTGGTCAAACAACAGAAACAGTTCTTCTTAGTTTAGCAGAAAAAATAAATACTGGAGTAAATTCTTCTAATGTTGATGTTTTTGCAAGTGTACTTGCAACTCCTGAATTGAGGGTAACGGCTGATATTCCTGGCATCCCTTTCACTATAAGTGGGGCAACTACCTTAAATGCTGGAACTAATACTATAACAACGATAATTTCTAGCGTTGTAAGTAACACCAGAAGAAATTACTCCTTAAAATGGTATGATGTTAATCGTGTATTATTAACCACAGGTTATAAACTTGAGAACCAGCCTGCTGGAGAATATACACTTGAAGTTTCTATAAATGATTGTGCAGCAGATACCGTGTCTTTTACTATTGAGGAACCTGAGGAATCACTAACAGTCTCCTACACTGCTTGCGGAGGAACATTAGATGTAATAATTTCTGGTGGAACAGGCCCATATAACATTAAGCTTTACGAGGATGGAGTCTTATATAGGCAATCTGATACTCCTGATGGAGAGACGTATAACGATTTAGTTCCTGGAAGAAGCTATTTTTATGAAATTATAGATGATCTTGGGTGTTCTATTGATAATAGAGATGATATTATAACTATGCCATTGGGGCTGGATTTAGATATTACAAAAACTAGGGTCGTAAATGATTATTGTCGAGAAATAAACGAAGTTGGCGGAGGTAGCATTGAACTTAATGTTGGTAATCTGGCTGTCTCAGGAGGATCTGGTCAATATAATTATAGCTGGACTGGTCCAAATATTAATGGTGTTGTCGTTACTTACAATTCAATGAATATATCTTATTTGATTCCTGGAAGGTATACTGTGACTGTAACAGATGACATTTATGGATGTGATGTAACTCAAGAATTTGAAGTTGATGGTCCTGAACTTGTGCTTTCTGTTGACGACTCAGGGGCAACAAATCCCAGACCAAATGGCGATTCTATCGATTTGTTGTGTAATGGGGATGAAACAACAATTTCTGTACAGGCAATTGGTGGAATGTTTAACTCATATATATATACTTGGTATAGAAACGGAGTTCAATTTGCTTCTGGGGCCGATAACAGCCTAACAACAACCCAAACAGGTGTTTATACAATTCTGGTTGAAGTTGATTTTCCTAATGATCCAAATATTTTACCAGCACAGTTAGGTTCTATTAACGATATGTATTGTGCTACTAGTATTACATATAATGTAGAATCTCCATCTGTAATGGCTGTAAGTGAATTGAATAGTGAAAGGGTTATACCTGCATGTTCAAATGATGGTGCCACGTTAGTTTTTGAAGTAACTGGAGGGTCAGAAAATGCAGGTCCATACACACTTTCTCTCCAGAATGGTGCAATAAGTGGAAGTTCAGCAGCAGCAGGTGTTAGAAGAATTGTTATTTCTGATATTGATACTAATAATTTAGGAGCTATTTCAGAATACACCATAACTAATGCTAATGGATGTAGTGATAGTGGAACATTTACTAATCCAATTATTCTTCCTAGCTACGACCAAGTAACATTCCAAGTTGCTACAACTGATATTGATTGTTCTCAATCTCAAGAAGGAAGTGTAGAGTTTTCAATTGGGAGTGGAACTCCTGATACGAATTCTGTTGGTATAAGAATACAATCAACAGTTTTAAATTATAATTATTTTACAAACTGGGCCAATGCAGCCTCTGGAGGAGGTAATCCAACAATAACCCTACCTAGAGCAGGAACTTATACATATGAAATTTTGGGATCACCTGTCTCTGGTAATACAACAAGTACGGCGCTATGTCCTCTTGGAGAAGGTACATTTGAAATTCAAGATGTCAGTAATGGACAACTAGTATTGAGGGATATTAATACCTATCAACCTGGTTGTGGAGATGAAACAGGCATAATAGAGCTTGTTTTTGATGAAGAAACTATTCCTCCTACCATGGTAGTAAATTGGCAAAAACTAATTACATCTACAACTAGTTCCTCCACTACTCAAAACTGGACCACACTTCCTTCTGCAGAGGGACAGCTAACACTGGGTGAATTAGAGAATGGAACTTATAGAGCTCAAATTAATGGTAACACAGGAGGCTTATGTGGAGTTGATGAAATAACAACAAAGTCAATTGTAATAGGAAATACATCTGGCATAAGACTAATCAATGCCAGATATGAAGAAGAGGATGATTTTGATATTTGTAGCGCAAATGACTTTACTGATCTTAGATATAAAATTAAGTTTTCATTAGTTAATAATGTTGAAAATTTTGAAGATGGCACCTTTAATGTTCAACTTATTAAATTAAGTGATTATGGGGATAATTATGCTGGCGGTGATTTACAAGTATCTGAAGGTGCAGTTACAATTAATGATGTTCCTTTTGGGGAATGGCAGGTTGTGGTTATTCAAGCAGGTGGCGTAACAGATACTACATTATGTGAAGCTATTCAAACTGTAGTAATTCCTGAAATTGAACCTTTTGAGTGGTTAGGTGAATCGATATATGAATTAGATGAGTGTGCTAACGAAGCTACAATTTCGGCAGATGTTACAGGTGGAGTTCCATTTATAACAGATAATGGTCCTGTTTATAGGTATGAATGGACATTTGTAACAGAGGACGGAGATGTTTATAAATATGCAGGTGAGAGTGTAACCATTCGCCAACCCGGTAACATTTCATTAACGGTCTATGATAGTACTAATTGTGATAACGGATTTGAAGTAAATGATGGTGTCGCTATTGAAATAAGACCACCTATTTCTGAATACCTTATCCAAAATATTGAAATAGAGGAGCCAACTTGCCAAGATCCTGAAAAAGATGATGGTGTAATTAGTTTTACCGTCGAAGGAGGAAGTACACCAGAGGGAGGACAGTACCCTTATGAAATAATTTGGGAGAAATTTGATGTTGATATAGGCGATTACATCGAACAAGATGGAAATAACGGTCAACAAAATCTTTATATGCAACAATTTGCTAATACACTTGTTGGTGGAATTTACAGAATTAGTGTTCTTCCTTTAAATTGGGATTGCATTAGTGGTAATACAAGAGAAAGAATTGGAAAGGTTATTACAAGAACTGTTCCCCAAAATGATGATTTGGTAATAACAAATGGGCCAGTAATTGATGTAAGCGAATATGATTTCTTAGATCCTAATCAGTTGACAATATGTGAACCAGGAGGTGCAGGAAATCTATATGTTAAAGTATTTAATAACTACGATGGGGAGCTTGATTTTTATTACCCAGACGCAGCAACATTAATTTCTAAAGAAAAATTAGATAATGACTCATATAGGTTATTAATTGATAATGCAGTTGCAGAAGGGGAATTGACTGTTGTTAATACTGAGGGATGTAGAGTATCAAGAAGCATTAATTTGGAGATTGGTGATCCAAATTTCACTTACACTTCCCTCAATTCTCAAATTTCAGGAAATAGTACAGAGACTCAAATGCCATTAATCCTTGCTAGAGAAGAAGTAACTTTCAATAACACATCAGAGGGTGTTTTCACTTATGCAGAGTGGGATTTTGGAGATGGTAGTCCAAAAGAACGTTTTTCATCAACCGTTACTTCAACATCCGTAACTCACATTTATGGTGTTTCTGGAACTTATTATGCAACACTTAGATTATATAACTCGGTTGGATGTTATGAGGAAATTATTAAAACAGTAGTGGTAGGTAAAGGATATAATATTCTTGTACCAAATGTATTTACTCCCAATAACGATACATATAATGATTCCTTCAAGCCTTTGTTTAGTGGGTTTAGCTCACTTCAAATGACAATTTATGATTATAGAGGTAATATGCTTTATTTTGAGGAAGCTACTGCAGACCCTGCAAATTTGACCCAGCCATTAATAATTAATGGATGGGATGGAGAAACTATTACAGATTCACCATACTATATATATACAATTAATGGAATTACATTATTTGGTGATATTGAAGTAGAAAAAAGTGGAACTTTTATTATAATCAGATAATGAATAAAAACTATTTGATTTACATATTAATATCTATACTTACCATATCGATAAATGGATATGCACAAGAAGATTATATTGTAAATCAAGCTAAGTTTTTACAAAAGTCAAACTCTAGTTATCTTGGAATGAATCAACTTAATAGAGTTGGTGTCTTATATAACAGTTTGAAGATTAACGAAGCTACATCCATGGACAATAAATACGCATTTGGTTCAATCGCGTTTCAGGAGAAGAGTTTCTCACTAGGAATTGATGTAAATTCTTTTAGATTGAATAATAGTGGATTAACATCATCACTTGCCAACTTTAGTTACATTTACAAAATACAATTAACAAACTATACATTTTTTCTTCCAGGAATAACTGTTGGATTTGGTGGATCAAATGTAAACGTTGAAAATTTAATTTTCGAAGATCAGCTAAATACTGCCTCAGGTTTTATTAGTACTGAGTCATTAGATCCGCTTGCTCCAATAATTACTGCATCAAACTATTTTGATCTAGGGGCGTCATTTATTATTCATAATGAATACTACATGGTCGGGTTAAGTCTAAAACATCTAAACAAACCAAATGTATCCTTTAATAAAGAAGTACCCTTTGCAAAACCAA
Organism: uncultured Flavobacteriaceae bacterium; assembly: GCA_964528935.1. Lineage (GTDB taxonomy): Bacteria > Bacteroidota > Bacteroidia > Flavobacteriales > Flavobacteriaceae > UBA8316. The sequence continues at coordinate 21,284 of CAZGUB010000005.1, forward strand.
TAACTATAGGGATTCAGGGAGCGTATGAATTTAATATTAACCCATTTGAGAGAAGATTTTTACCACGTTTTTCTTACTTGTATACCTTTTTAGATTTTAAAAAATACGGAGACGCAATGTATTTTGGACTTACAGAAGAGTTTCAACTAGGAGAATTTTCATTAGGTCTCACTCAACAAGGTGCATCAATTAATTCTTTTGCATTAAATAATATTGGTGTAACTATGGGGTTGGCCCTAGAAAATTTTGATTTTGGAATTCATTATAATTTTCCAAACAGGAAGCCAGGAAAGGTATTTGCTCCTAGTATTTTCGAATTCAGTATTATTTTTGATTTCAGTATTTACAGAAGAAACAACAGAGGGCTGTACAAAAAACTTCAGATCGACAACTATTTCTAGTCGTTTAGCCTTTCAAAAAACCCTTTTCTTTCATCCAATCGTCGTTGTACATTTTTCCAATGTAACGGCTGCCCGAGTCGTGGAGCAAAACGACCACCACATCCTTTTCAGTAAAATGTTCTTTGAGTTGCAGCACCCCTTTGATGGCGGCTCCACATGAGTTTCCGGCAAAAATGCCCTCCTCTCGAGCCAGCTTTCGAGTGTAGAGTGCCGCATCCTGATCGGTTACTTTTTCAAACTGATCGATCAGCTCAAAATCTACATTGGCCGGGAGGATGTCCTCCCCTATACCCTCGGTGATGTATGGATAAATCTCTTTTTCGTCAAAAATACCAGTCTCGTGGTATTTCTTAAAAACAGAACCATAGGTGTCGATCCCCCAAACCCTGATGTTTGGATTTTTTTCCTTTAAAAATTTAGCCACACCTGATATGGTTCCTCCAGTTCCTACCCCAACGACAAAATGGGTGATTTTACCTTCGGTTTGCTCCCAAATTTCGGGTCCCGTTTGTTCGTAATGGGCCAAGCTGTTGGAGGGATTGTCGTATTGATTCACGTACCACGAGTTGGGAGTCTCCTCGGCCAACCGCTTTGAGACACTGTAATAAGAACGGGGATCTTCCGGAGCAACTGCGGTCGGGCATACGACCACCTCGGCACCCATGGCTCTCAATACGTCAAACTTTTCTTTGGACTGTTTGTCGTTGGAAACACAAATCAGTCGGTAACCTTTCACAATAGCAGCCAAGGCCAAACCCATACCCGTATTTCCTGAAGTACCTTCGATAATAACACCCCCTGGTTGCAGACGACCGTCGTTTTCTGCATCTTCGACCATTTTCAAAGCCATGCGGTCTTTGACTGAATTGCCCGGATTAAAACTCTCGATCTTGGCCAAGACCAAGGCCGGAATTTCTTTGGTAATCTTATTCAAACGCACCAAGGGAGTATTCCCGATGGTTTCTAAAATATTATTGGCGTATTTCATCAAAAAAGTTTCACGGCAAAGATACCATATCCCTTTCAAAAAGGAAACAAACTATCGAAAACGTAATACCTTGGCAGGACGAATACTGCTGATGATTACCGAGGGGATCCACAAGAGCAAGCTGCTCACCAAAAGAAAACCGATGTTGAGCAACAAAACCGTCCACAGATCCAATACCACAGGTGCCGATTGCACATAATAGGTTTCGGGATCTAGTCGGATCCACCCCCGGTATTTTTGGGTGATATAGAATAATAGTCCGACCATATTTCCCCAAAACAAACCCTGTCCCATGATCACCACCCCGTTGTAGAGAAATATTTTTTGAATCAAACCATTGGCAGACCCGATGGCCTTCAACAATCCGATCATATTACTCCGCTCCAGAATTAAAACCAACAAGGCTGTGGACATATTGATCACTCCCACCACAATCATCACAATAATGATGATCAAAATATTGAAATCAAAAAGAGAAATCCATTGAAAGATCGTGGCGTACTGGCGGTTGATTTCTGAAACATCCAGCTCGGGGGGAAGTTTTCGATAAACCGAGGCACCCACCGCTGCTACGCTTTCTAGGTCGGTCGTAAAAACCTCATAGGCACC
>CAZGUB010000006.1:0-23217 GCA_964528935.1 uncultured Flavobacteriaceae bacterium
CGGGTTAAATACGCGAATCAGAATGCAAAATACCCCAACCAAAATTCCATAGATCCATTTTCCTTTATTGGTTTGGGCGGCAGAAACGGGATCGGTAGCCATAAAGACCACTCCGAAAGCAAAGCCTCCCACCACCAAGTGATTGACCCAAGAAAAACTCATCAAAGGGTTGGCCCCCCAAAGGTTGAAAAGGAAACCTACCAAGGCCGCGCCTATCACGCCGCCTGCCATAATTCTCCAACTGCCCACGCCGGTGGCAATCAGGATCAGTGCGCCAACAAGGACAAACAAGGCAGAAGTTTCCGCTATGGATCCAGGAATGGACCCTTGGAACATTTCAAAGAAGCTGTATTTTACTTCTCCTCCGGCTGCCAAAGTACCGAGTATGGTCTCTCCGGAAACCCCATCTACTTGGGAAGCTTCAGAAACCCATACTTTGTTGCCGGACATGTAGGTAGGATATGCAAAAAAGGCAAATGCACGAGCGGTGAGGGCGGGATTTAGGATGTTCATGCCGGTACCTCCAAAGGCTTCCTTGGCAATCAATACGGCAAAAGCCACAGAAATGGCCACCATCCACAAAGGAATGTCCACCGGCATAATCATGGGTATGAGCAATCCGGTGACCAAGTAACCCTCATTGACTTCATGTCCCCGATAGATGGCAAAAATAAATTCTATGGTGAGTCCTACAACATAGGAAACAACGATCATGGGAACGATTTTCCAAGCACCGTGAATGAAGGCGTCCAGGAAAGTGAAGGTTTCTCCAGTTTGGGAGTAATATTGGTAGCCGGTGTTGTATATGCCGTAAACCAATGCGGGAAGTAAAGCGATGATGACCGTGACCATGGTACGCTTCAGGTCCACAGCATCACGCACGTGGGCCCCTAGTTTGGTGGTGTGGTTGGGAACAAACAAAAAGGTGTCGAAGGCGTTGATGGCCGGGGCAAATTTCTCCCACTTTTGTCCTTTGCCAAACGGCTTTTTGATGTCGTCTAATTTTCTCCTCAAAAAATTCATAGTGTAAATTTTTATCCTACTTCTTTAATCATTAATTCAATCCCTTCTCTGATGATTTGCTGAGCCTCAATTTTGGAGGTGTTGGCATAATCTATCAGTCCGAAATCTTCCGGAAGAACCTCGTAAATACCCAAGGCTTCCATTTTTTCAATGTCACCGGCCATACAAGCTTTCAGCAATTGCATGGGGTAAATGTCCATGGGAAATACTTTTTCCATTTCTCCGGTGACCACAAAGGCGCGTTCCTCCCCGTTGAGGTTCGTATTTACCTCATATCCACTACGTCCAAACAACCAGGAGAGGGAGGTATTGGACAAACTGGGTACTTTATTATCTACAAAAGGGAGCCACCCAAACATTCTGTATTGTTTTCCCTCGGGGATTACCGTGAGCAGGTTGTTGTAAAAATCCAAATGACCCTCGGGGGATACGGCCACACCGGTAAAAACGTCTCCGTTGATGTATCGGTTTTGACGACTGTTGTCTATTCCGGTCAGCGAGCAGATGGAATCAATAGCGGCCCCAATACGCGAAATGATGTAGTGGGGGTAGGTAACAGAACTTCCGGCGACCGCCAAAGTTCTTCTGGCAAAAAACTGTCCGGTATTGAAAAGCGAACCGATATTGGCCACGTCTTCGGGCCGCACTTCCCATGCTTTTTCTCCCATATTGAGGGGGTTGTGCCGGTGCATTTGGACACTTACATTTCCGGCGGGATGTGGCCCCTTGACTGGAAGCAGTTCTACGCCTTTGACCTCTTGAAAAAAGTCGGGAAAATCTGATTCTACGGACAGTACCACGGGAGCATCAACCAAATGGTTCAAGATTTCTATTCCTTTTTGGAAATTTTCTTTCTGATTTTTCAACAAAAAAGCAAATTCAACATCCAAAGGTGCCGAGGCAAAGGTAGAAACATAGATGGCCTTGGGGGTCAGGTCAGGATCGGCCAGAATGCCATAGGGACGTTGTTTGATGAATGGCCAGGCTCCGCTGTTGAGTAAAAGTGCTACAATGGCCTTTCGGTCTATGGAGGAGCCGGTAGGGATTTTGTGGGTAATTGCTTTACCGGTTTGGGGTTCGATAACAATTTCCAATATTTTTCGCTTGGCACCTCTTCGAATTTCTTTAATTGTTCCCGAGACTGGGGAGACAAACAAAACCCGGGGATCTTTTTTGTCGTGAAAAACCGGCGCACCTTGGGCCACACTTTCTCCCTCCTTGACCATTAGCCGGGGGACGGTACCAAAAAAATTGTCGGGTTTTAGGGCGTATGTTTTTGCGGGTTTGGCTTCTTGAATCACCTTTTTTGCAGTACCCTTTAGATTTATGTTTGCACCTCTTTTGATGCGAATGCCTGCTGACATAAATAGAAGTTTCTAAAATCGCACAAATTTACTAATAAAGCCCCACCCCCAAAAAGGAAAAATTGGCAAAATAATTTATTTATAAACATTCTAAATAGGTGTTTAACTTTTGCCAGAGTAAGACCGGTTGCAAAAGGAGAAAATGCATTAAAATTGCTATTTTTGAGGCATGTTAAAAGACAAGCGAGTTAAACATTTTTTCTTTTTCTGTTTATCATTTTTATTGGTTCATGGACAAAAAGCACGGGAGGTCAACACCCCTGAATACATCAAATCTGTGGTGTTCAAAAGTTTCAACAGCGACCATCAGTTTCCGCTGGTACGGCCGGGAGAGACCTTTCAATTGGCGTTTGACGACCTCAATGGTGATGAGCGAAATTACTATTACCGGATCAGACATTTCAACTGGGACTGGTCTCCCTCGGGCTTGTTTCAAAACGAATACCTCGCAGGCTTTGACAACCTGAGGATAGCCAACTACCAAACCTCCTTCAACACCTTGCAGCCCTACACCCATTATACCTTGGTTTTGCCCAACGAAGAAACCCAGTTTCTCGTTTCGGGCAATTATCTGCTCGAAGTCTATGACGAAAATGACACCTTGGTTTTTTCCAGAAAATTTCTGATCTATGAGTCGCAAGCCCTAGTGGGGGGTGCGGTGTTTCGCACAAGAGATTTGTCATATTACCAAACCCACCAAAGTGTTCAGTTTTCAATAAGCCCCGAAAAAGGAAAATTTTTTCGCAATCCCCAGGAACAAATTCATGTCAGTCTCTTGCAAAACGATCAATGGAACAGTTTGCTCAGTGGCTTAAAACCGCAGTACATCAACGGCAACCAGCTGGAATACCGTTACGATGCAGCGGCCCGCTTTGAAGGGGGCAATGAATACCTTTTTTTTGACACCAAAGACATACAAATCACCAACGCCAATGTGAGTCAGGTGGAACTGAATCGCCTTTATGAAACCTATCTTACCCCCAATTTCTTACGTAGGGGATACCCCTACAGCTTTGCCCAAGACATCAACGGTGATTTTGTCATCAGAACCCTTCAGGGCATTGAGAATGGTGACATCGAAGCAGATTACAGCTGGGTACACTTTAGTCTTTCGGCTCCTATGCTCTTGAAAGATCAAGAGATTTTTATCTACGGAAAGTTTAACAATTACCAGCTGACGGAGGAAAACAAAATGTATTACAATCCTGCATTGGAAAGCTACGAAGGAGTAATATTGTTGAAACAAGGTATATACAACTACAAATACGTGGCTCGTGCCAACGACCTGGAATTGATCAACGCCATCAGTGGTTCACACGCCCAGACCGAAAACCGCTATTTGATTTTAGTATATTACCGGGAATTTGGAGATCGGTACGACAAACTCATTGGTACCAGCACCCTTTCGTCCTTTGAAATCCTCAATTAATATAGTTGTATAATTTAGGCCTTAAGGCTTGACCATCAATGGTTTTTTGCTTATTTTAGCTTATAAATCAGCTTTTTGAAACATGATTCAACAGGTAACTAAAGGTATAAAAATTTCCGTAGTTTCGGATTATGAAGGCAGTTTCGTCAAAGAAAATGTGCTTCACTATGCTTTTTCTTACCGAATCGAAATAGAAAATCAAGGCAAAAGTTCTGTACAATTGTTGACCCGCCATTGGAAAATTGTCGAAGCATTGAATAAAACGCAATATGTAAACGGCAGCGGTGTGGTCGGAAAAAAACCGGTGATCAAGCCTGGAGAAAAGCACCGTTATAAGTCGGGTTGTTTGCTCACCTCGGCGCTGGGAGCAATGAAAGGTGCTTACATTATGATTGATTTTTCTAATACCAAAAAGTTTAATGTCGAAATCCCAACTTTCAAGCTTTCTGCCCCTTTTGTATTAAATTAATCCACAGGCCAATAGAGTAGTTTTTTGGTTTCAAAAAAGGGTTCTTTAAAAAAATCGCTCAGTCGTATCACCGTGGCCTTCTCGAATCCCTCCAATTCTGCAGTCAAATCTCCTCCTTTAAGGCACAAAAAACCGTTTTTTGGTTTTTGAAAATCGGGAGTTGCGATTTTATCTCCCGCCCAATTTACCAACGTTTTTAGCGGTGCCACGGCACGACAAACCACAAAATCGACTTCAAAATTCAAATCTTCCATTCTTTGATGGTGGGTGTTGATGTTTTGCAAGTTTACGGCTTGGGCAACGGCATTGATGACTTTTATTTTTTTTCCGATACTGTCTACCAAATGAAATTTTACCTCGGGAAACATTATGGCCAATGGCACCCCGGGAAATCCACCACCGGTTCCAACATCCATTACCCGACAGCCCTTTTGGAAACGAATAAATTTGGCAATGGCCAGTGAATGCAATACATGGTGCAAATAAAAATAATCCATATCCTTTCTGGAAATCACGTTGATTTTGCTATTCCATGCTGTGTAGAGTTCATACAAAGCGGCTAACTGGCTTTTTTGGGTTTTATTTATATGGGGAAAATATTGTTGGATAAAATTCAACGCAGTTTTTTGATAAAAATAGTTAGAATGCTGTAAAATTCAATAATTTTACCCTTTGCAAGAGCAACAATATTATGTCCAAAAGAATTATTCCTCGTTTCTCACGAAAAGAATCCCAAGAATTTTTTCAAACCCTCAACAAAAGAGTCAACCAATATTTCAAAGACAACAACCTGTCTAAGACCGGCAATTGGCGATTGTACATAAAATCTGTGGTTATGTTTAGCCTGTTGATTGCTCCATTTGTCTTGATTCTTTCGCTCAATATCAATGATTGGTACAAATTGTTGTTGGCTATTGTTATTGGCATTGGCATGGCCGGAGTGGGCATGAATGTGATGCACGATGGCAATCACGGATCTTTTTCCAAACACCCTTGGGTCAACAAACTAATGGGGAGCAGCATCTACATATTGGCGGGCAACGTATTCAACTGGAAAGTTCAGCACAATGTATTGCACCATACCTATACCAACATCAAAGACCACGACGAAGACCTGGAAGCCGGAGTGGTTTTGAGGTTCTCCAAACATTCGGCTTGGCGACCCCATCACCGTTTTCAACATTTGTATTCCATTCTACTCTACGGGCTCTTGACCCTCAAATGGGCCATCGTCACCGATTTTGTGCAGTTGTCCCGCTATCAAAAAAGAAAACTGTCCTATGCCAACAGCAAAAGCCATTCCACCCAATGGGTGGGACTCATCATCTCCAAAATCGTCTATTTTTCGATCTGGATTGTACTGCCCATATTTGTTTTTAATCTGTTGTGGTGGAAAGTATTGATCGGATTTTTTGTAATGCATTATACCGCCGGATTGATTCTGAGTTTGGTTTTCCAATTGGCACATGTCATTGAAGAAGCCGACATGCCCTTGCCGGAAAAAGAAACCGGAAACATGAAAAATTCGTGGGCGGTTCACCAACTGAAAACCACAGTCAATTTTTCGACCAAAAATAGAATCGTTAACTGGTTTACCGGAGGATTGAATCATCAAATTGAGCATCACATTTTTCCGCACATTTCTCATATTCATTACACCAGAATATCTGAAATCGTAAAAAAAACAGCGCGTGAATTCAACCTTCCCTACAACGAATACAAAACCACACGCAGTGCCATTTTTTCACACTTCAAATTTTTAAAGCAAATGGGGATGCGTCCCATTTATGTCCAACCATAAGTTTATTTTTAATGCTATCGAATCGAATCAATAGTCTGCCGGCCTCGGCTACCTTGGCCATGGCGGCCAAGGCCAGAGAACTTAAAAATCAAGGCATAGACATCATCGGTCTAAGTCTGGGAGAACCGGACTTCAACACCCCCGAGTTTATCAAAGCCGCAGCCATCCAAGCGGTAAAAGACAATTACAATTCTTATTCTCCTGTAGATGGCTATGCGGATTTGAAGGCAGCTATCTGTGAAAAATTCAGTAGAGACAATGGCCTGGAATACACCCCATCACAGATCGTGGTGTCCACGGGTGCCAAGCAGTCTATTGCCAATGTTTGCATGGTATTGCTCAATCCCGGAGATGAAGTACTGCTGCCCGCCCCTTATTGGGTAAGCTACTCCGCCATCGCCACCTTGGCCGAAGCAAAATCCGTTATCATCCCCTCTACGATAGAAACCGATTTTAAAATCACTCCACAACAGTTGGAAGCGGCCATTACTCCCCAAACCAAATTGGTGATGTTCAATTCCCCCAACAACCCCAGCGGCACCATCTATACCGAAGAAGAATACCGCGCGCTGGGCGAGGTATTAAAAAAATACCGGGACATCTACATTCTTTCCGACGAGATCTACGAGCACATCAACTACGGGACCCCACACTTTAGCCTAGCGGCTATTCCCGAATTGTATGACCGCACCATTACAGTCAATGGGGTGGCAAAAGCCTTTGCTATGACCGGATGGCGAATTGGATATATCGGTGCCCCGGAGTGGATCGCCAAAGCCTGTAATAAAATGCAGGGACAAATGACCTCCGGAGCCAACTGTATTGCCCAAAGGGCCACCATTGCGGCAGTTACTGCCCCCACCAGCCAAATCCAATACATGGTTGATGAATTCCGAAATCGCAGGGGTCTGATCTTGGATTTGCTTTCCGAAATTCCAGGCCTAAAACTCAACCAGCCCCAAGGAGCGTTTTATGTCTTTCCGGACGTCTCCTCCTATTTTGGCAAAACCATCAAAGGCAAAATCATAGAAAATGCCAATGACTTTGCCCTGTTTTTACTAGAGGAAGCTCATGTCGCCACCGTAACCGGCGAGGCCTTTGGAAATCCCGATTGCATTCGGATTTCCTATGCCGCTTCACAAGATGAAATCAAAACGGCCATTGAAAGAATCAAGAATGCTTTAAAATAAAAAAAGCCTCCGTTCGGAGACTTTTTTAATCTTATCCATTAATCACTTTTTCTTGGTGGTTTATCGACTCTTGATGAATGGCTTTAAAAATACGGGTGATAAATTCTTCACTCAAGCCTCTTTGACTCCCTTCTTCTCTCATGGTGTCCAGAATTTCGTTCCAGCGTTTGTTTTGTAAAACCGCTACATTATTGTCTTTTTTCAACTGTCCGATGGATTTGGCTATATTCATACGCTTGCCCAAAGAGTCCAGTATGCCTTGATCGATCACATCGATTTGTTCTCTCAAGTTCGACAACTCGGTCTGGTAACTTTCCTCATCAGTGGTTTTCTTTCTGATCTTTAAATCATTCATGATTTCTACCAGACGACTGGGGGTAACCTGCTGTTTGGCATCGCTCCATGCATTGTCGGGATCCCAGTGGGTTTCAATCATTAGTCCGTCAAAGTTCAGATCCAAAGCACGCTGACTGATGTCGAAAATCAAATCCCTTCTTCCTGCGATATGCGAGGGATCGCAAATCAAGGGCATATCGGGGAATTGATTTTGAAATTCTACTGCGATCTGCCATTCGGGATTGTTTCGGTATTTGGATTTGTCGTAAGTAGAAAAGCCTCGATGGATCACGCCCAGTTTTTTAATGTCGGCAGTGTAGAGCCTTTCTACCCCACCCATCCACAAAGCCAAATCGGGGTTGACGGGATTTTTGACCAAAACAATCTTGTCGGTACCTTGCAGAGCATCGGCAATTTCCTGAACGATAAAAGGACTTACAGTAGATCGGGCTCCAATCCACAAAATGTCGATGTCTGCTTCCAAGGCCAGCTTGACGTGGTCTTTATTGGCCACTTCGGTGGAAATCAAGAGTCCGGTTTCTGCTTTTACTTTCTTGAGCCAGTCCAGGCCAATGGCTCCAACGCCTTCAAACATTCCCGGGCGGGTTCTGGGTTTCCAAATTCCGGCACGATAGACAGTGACATCAGTGTCTTTGAGTTCGTGGGCAATTTTCAATACTTGCTCTTCGGTCTCGGCGCTGCAGGGGCCTGCAATGACCAAGGGATGATCCAATCCAAAATCATCGATCCAAGTTCTCATTTCTTTACTATTTTCCATTGTTGTTTATTTACTGTTTTTGTTGTTTTCTATGCCTTCTAATATTTGACGAATACCATTGATGGTTTGCAGTTGTTGATGCATGTCTTCAAAATTATCGGAGGCTAAAAGGGTTTTAAATTGAGTTAGGTTGTCTATATATTCTGTTAGGGTTTGGAGAATGTTTTCTTTGTTTTGTCGAAAAATGGGGGTCCACATATGGGGAGAGCTTTTGGCCAACCTTACGGTAGAAGCAAAACCACTACCGGCCATGTCAAAAATGGCCGAATGCCCTTTTTCTTTTTCCATTACGGTTTTTCCCAACATAAAAGAACTGATGTGGGACAGGTGTGAAACATAGGCAATGTGAAGGTCGTGGGCGACCGGATCCATTTCTCTGAGGTTCATTTGCATTTTTTTGAACCAATTCGTGGCCCACTCCAAAAGGTCGGGGCGGGTTTTTTGGGTTTCGCAAAGGATTTGGATTTTTCCTTGAAACAAATCGGGCAAGGCTGCTGCAGGACCGGAATATTCAGTGCCGGCTATGGGGTGGGTAGCCAAAAATTGTCCCCGCTTGGAATGCAGGGCTACTTGGTGGCAAATTGCCGCTTTGGTAGATCCAAAATCGATGATCAAAGCGTTGTCCTTTACCTCGTCTAGCAGATCGACCAGACGATCCAGGGCCGTATCGACGGGAATGCCAAGCAATATGATATCCATTTGCTTGATCAGATGCTGCTCCAACTCGAGATCTATCAATCCCAAGTCCAAGGATTTTTGTAGGTTGGACGCACTGCGATTGCTGCCGTATAGCCGAACATCGGGAATGTGCTCTCTGGCAGCCATAGCCAACGATCCACCTATCAATCCCACGCCTATAATGCCTATTTTCATTTTTTACTGATTCTGGTTATTGCTTCACTAATTCTTTTTGCTTCCACACAAAGGGAAAAACGAATGTATCCCTCGCCTCGGCTGCCAAAGATACTCCCCGGGGTAATGAAAACGTAATTTTTTTGTAAGATCTCCTCGATAAAATCTGCCGATGTTTTGGAAGAATCCCTGAGCTTGGCCCAAACAAACAATCCGCTGCTGTTGGGGTCATAGTCGGCTTTGAGAAGGTCGGCCAGTTGAAAAACCAATTCCCTTCGTTTGGTGTAGACCTCATTGAGCTGCCGGAACCAATCAGCTTTGGCATGGAGGGCGGCGATGGCCCCTTTTTGTATGCCAAAAAACATTCCGGAATCCATATTGCTTTTAACCTTGAGTACTGCATTGATATTTTGGGGATTCCCCAAGACCATCCCCACGCGCCATCCGGCCATGTTAAAAGATTTGCTCAATGAATTTAACTCCATTCCCACTTCCATGGCTCCAGGAACAGAAAGCAGACTTTGGGGACGATCTGTCAACACAAAACTATAAGGGTTGTCATTGACCAGCAAGATTTGCTTGGCTTTGGCCCAAGCGATCAGTTTTTTGAAAGTTGACTTTTGTGCATTGGCTCCCGTAGGCATGTGGGGATAGTTGATCCACATCAATTTTACTCCATTGAGATTCATTTTTTCTATGGCTTGCAAATCGGGTTGCCATTGATTGTCTGCTTTTAAGTCATAGAATACGGGAATTGCCTCCACCAATTGGGTGACCGACTGGTAGGTGGGGTAGCCCGGATTGGGAATCAACACTTTGTCTCCGGGATTTAGAAATGCCATGGAAATATGCATTATCCCTTCTTTGGAACCCATCAAAGGCAAAATTTCGTTATGGGGATTGGCTGTTACTTGATAATGGTTTTGGTAAAATTCGGCCATAGCTTGCCTCAACTCGGGCAGTCCTTGATAGCTCTGATATTGGTGGACTTTGGGGTGAGAAAAACTGTCCGTCAAAGCGGCGAGTACCTCGGGATGAGCCGGCAGGTCGGGACTTCCAATGCCCATATTGATGACCGGTTTTCCTTGGGCCACCATGGTGGCAACTTCCCTGAGCTTTTTGGAGAAGTAGTATTCCTGAACAGTGTTTAATCTTCTGGCTGTCATGATTTTCCGGAGGGGTATTCGCCCAGCACTTTGAAGGCGGTGGCCATTATTTCCAAAAGTGATTTGGCTTTGAAATAATCTTTGGGATCCTCAAAAGTCACATCGACAAAAAAGGCGTATTTGCCGGGCGTTTCGATCACGGGTAGGGATTGTATTTTGGTCAAATTGAGGTTACAATCGCTCATGACATTGAGGGCGGTAGCCAAACTGCCGCGTTTGTGATCCAGTACAAATTTCCAACCCGCCTTGCTGATCTGGTCCAAGTCAGAAGGCAATTGTTTTTGTACGATGACGAAACGGGTTACGTTGTTTTTGATGGTCTGGATCGAAGGGCTCAAAATTTCCAAACCATATATTTTTGCTGCACCGGCTCCGGCAATGGCACCAATTCCAGGGGTTTGATCCTGTCCGATCTTCAGGGCCTCCTCGGCAGTATCATGGCTTTCTACCAATTTGATGTGGGGATGGGCAGCAAAGAATTTTTTACATTGCAATAAAGCCATGGGATGCGAACGTACCTCTCGGATATCTTCGACTGTCTGCCCCTTTAGGGCCATCAGATTGTGTTCTATCCCCAGGTAATGTTCTCCTACAATCACCAGTTCGTATTGATCCAAAAGTGCGTAGTTGGGGAGAATAGAGCCGGCGATAGAATTTTCGATGGCCATTACTGCCTGATCGCATTTACCCTCGGCAACCCCCCGGGCCAAGGCATCAAAAGAAAGACACTCCAGCAGAGCAGGGGTACTGGGGTAATATTGCTCTACCACCTGATGGTGAAACGAGCCTCTAATTCCTTGTATGCCTACCTTTTTTATCATCATTCAAAAAAAAAGTCCCGATTAAATCAGGACTTCACATGCTATATTCTAGATTATTACAAAGTCCTTATGCTTCCGAATAGAAGTAATAGAAAGACATGTAATAAGTAAAATTTTGATTCATTTTTTAAATATCGGCACAAATGTAAGATAGCTTTTGGCAAAAACAAATCATTTTGGTTTTTTTTTGTAAATTAGTTGGATTACCCCATAATCCTACAAGCATGAATGATTCTTTTTTAATCTATTTTTCTTGTATCCTTTTCTTTTTTCTCTCTGTGCTTATGATCGTTTCTGATCTGGGTTCAGTCTGGCCATACCCATTGGCAGGGTTTTTCATTTTGGTGGGATCTTTGCGAAATTGGATCGGATATCTTTCAATTAAAGAAAAACATTAAATAAATGACCTACAAAAGAATTTTATGGGGTTATAAAATACCCAAAACAAATTCCTTTTTGGCCATTGGACTTTATTCTCTTATTTCCCTGATTGTTATGGGTATTGGCTTTTTCACTACGGCTATTGATCCCTATTCGGGTATAGTCATTAGTATTTCTGGAATGGCTGTTTTTAGCTTCACAGAGTATATCATCCATCGATTTTTGTACCATTCTGGAAAAGACTTTAAAAATGAAAAATACTGGCAATACAAAATTCATGGGGTTCACCATTTATTTCCTCGGGATCTGAAGTTGTTGGCCATGCCAATATTGTTGGCTTTTTTTATCGCCGGTTTATTGTTTTTTGGCTTGTTCGTCCTATGGGGTGATTCTGCTTATTTTTTTTGGCCGGGGTTTATGCTGGGTTATGCCGCTTATCTTTACATACACTATGTGGTACACGCCAGAAAACCACCCAATAATTTTTTTAGATTTCTATGGACACATCACGCCCTTCACCACTATATCTATGAAGACAGGGCTTTTGGTGTAAGTTCTCCGCTATGGGATATCGTTTTTGGAACCATGCCGCCCAAAAGAAAAAAAGGCTTAAAAACCAACGACCACAATACCCCTATGGGAAAGAACAATAATCAACCCCTAAAAAAATAATACCTTAGCCGGTAAAAAGAAAAAAGCCATGGCCAAAAAAAAATATTCAAAACCCATTCGATGGGGCATCATCGGTTGTGGAGACGTTACTGAAGTAAAAAGCGGACCGGCCTATCAAAAAACAGAAGGTTTTGAAGTGGCTGCAGTGATGCGTCGCGACGAGGCCAAACTCAAGGATTACGCCCAGAGACACGGGATTAAAAAGTATTACACCCAAGCCGAAGCCCTCATCCAAGACCAAGACATCGATGCCGTATATATCGCCACCCCCCCAGACAGCCATATGTATTATGCCCTAAAAGTGGCCGATGTGGGTAAACCGTGTTGTATTGAAAAACCCTTGGCACCCTCCTACCAAGAGAGCGCAAAGATCTACCAAGCCTTTTACCAAAAAGACCTCCCGCTTTTTGTGGCCTATTACCGAAGGTCGCTTCCTAGGTTTATCCAAATAAAAAAATGGCTGTCGGAAAATAAAATTGGAACTGTCCGACACATCAGCTGGCATTTGAGCCAACCCCCCAATGCTATCGATCTGTCCGGCCAATACAATTGGCGCACGGATCCCAAAGTGGCTCCCGGAGGTTATTTCGATGATCTGGCCAGCCATGGGCTCGATCTGTTTACCCACTATCTGGGCGATATCAAAAAAGTATCGGGAATGAGTAGCAACCAACTGGGGCTGTACGGAGCCAAAGATGCCCTATCGGCCTGTTGGCTTCACGAGGGGGATATCACCGGGGTGGGCGTTTGGAACTTTGGTACAGCCGCCATGGATCGGGTAGAAATATTTGGAAGTAAAGGAAAAATCTTATTTTCTGTTTTTCAGGAAAATCCAGTCGTGTTGGATGGCCATGAAGAACAAATCGAAAAGGTTATCGAGCATCCAAAACACGTTCAAATGCCCCATGTAGAGGACATGAAAAGAGCGCTATTTGAGCAGGACTTCCTGCACCCCTCCCACGGCAAATCGGCGGTTCACACCAGCTGGGTCATGGATCAGATCCTGCATTGAGCCATCGGTTTTGATTTCGATCAGTGATTTTTTTCTTTTCGAAAAACCCCTGATTTCCTAACTTTGTTGGAAACTAAATCCCAAAAAAAAACAGACCCTTGGGCATCGAAATTCGGCATTTATCAAAATTATATGGTGCAACACCCGCTTTGAAAGACATTTCATTGACTATAGAAGGACATGGAGTGGTCGGCTTGCTGGGCCCCAATGGTGCGGGTAAGACCACACTGATGAAGATCTTGACCGGATACTCCAACCGCTGGGAGGGCGAGGTTTCCATCGGCGAGTTGGATTTGCGAAAAGACCTAAAAGAAGTGCAACGCCAAATGGGCTATCTGCCGGAGAACAATCCGCTCTATCCCGAAATGTACGTCAAAGAATACCTGCAATATGTAGGTCGTTTGTACAGCCTTAAAAATCCACCCCTCGATGCAGTAATCCGGCAAATAGGTTTGGAAAACCATGCGCACAAAAAAATTGAAACCCTCTCCAAGGGTTTCAAACAGCGGGTGGGTCTAGCTTCTTCGCTCTTGCACGATCCCCAAATACTTATTTTAGATGAACCCACCACAGGATTGGATCCCAATCAAATTCTGGAAATAAGAAAATTGATTCAAAAATTGGGGAAAGATAAAATTGTATTTCTCTCTACCCATATTCTTCAAGAAGTGGAGGCCATGTGTGATCGGGTGGTAATTCTACACAAAGGAGAAATCGTTCTGAACCAAACTCTGGAAGCCCTAAAAACAGAAGATCAACAGTTGGTATCCGTGCATTTTGATTTTCGGGTGGAAACGGTGGCTTTACAAAAACTTCCCCATCTCAAATCGGTGGTCAACACCTTTGATTTTGAATATGAGTTGACCTTCGACACCCCTCAGGACATGCGATCGGCCGTTTTTGACTTTGCCCACGACAACGGACTAAAAATCTTGAACCTTCAGCTAAAAAATCCCGGATTGGAAAAACGCTTCAACGCCTTGACTCAAGAAGCCTAAAACAAGGCCTTGGCAATTTGTTTTACATTTTTCGATTTGCCCATGCTGTAATAATGCAAAAAAGGGACACTGTGTTCCTTCAACTCTTTGCTCTGCTGGATGCACCACTCTACCCCTATTTGTGAAATGGCAGCATTGTCTTTGGCTTTCATTACGGCGTCAATTAGGTCTTGTGGTAAATCTACGTGAAAACGTTGGGGAATTATATTGAGCTGTTTGAGTGTAGCCAGCGGTTTTAGACCGGGAATAATGGGGACATTAATCCCTGCCTCTCGACATTTTTTTTCAAATTCAAAAAACTTTTGATTGTCAAAAAACATCTGGGTAATAATGTAGTCCGATCCCGCATCTATTTTTTCTTTCAAGAATTGAATATCGCTTTCCAAACTGGGGGCCTCGGCATGTTTCTCGGGATAGCCTGCAACACCGATGCAAAAGTCGGTGGGTGAGGAATTTAAAATCTCCTCGTCCAAGTATTGTCCTTGGTTCAAATTTTTGATTTGCACGACCAAATCTTTGGCATAGGCATGACCTCCTTTATTGGGTTTGAAATAGGTTTCGGATTTTACGGCATCTCCACGGAGGGCGACCACATTGTCGATCCCCAAAAAGTCCAAGTCAATCAAAAAGTTTTCGGTGTCTTCGAGATTAAATCCTCCGCAAAGAATGTGGGGAATGGCATCGACATGGTAGCGGTTTTGGATGGCAGCACAAATCCCAACGGTTCCTGGACGTTTTCGGATCACCCTTTTTTCTAACAGCCCATTTTCCTGCTCCACATAGTGGTATTCTTCACGGTGGTAGGTCACGTCTATAAATGGAGGTTTGAATTCCATCAATGGATCAATGGCATCGAAGATGGATTGAATGTCTTGCCCCTTGAGCGGGGGTAAAATTTCAAAGGTGAATTGGGTATTCCCCTTAGCGTTCTTTAGGTGATCTGTAACTTTCATAGCTTAAATTAAATTGGGATTGAGCCACTTTCGGGCTTGCTCTAGTGGTATCTTTCTTCGATTGCTGTAATCGATCAACTGATCTTCCTTGATTTTACCCAGACCAAAGTACTTGGCCTCCGGATGGGCAAAATAATATCCTGAAACGGAAGCTGCAGGCCACATGGCATAACTTTCGGTAAGTTTTACTCCGATGTGTTTTTCCACTTGCAAAAGATCCCACAGGGTTTGTTTTTCCAAATGATCGGGACAAGCTGGATATCCCGGTGCCGGGCGGATACCTTTGTAATTTTCTCTTATCAATTCCTCATTGGATAAATTTTCTTCTGGAGCATATCCCCAATATCGGGTGCGTACCTCTCGATGGAGAAATTCGGCAAAGGCTTCTGCCAAACGATCTGCCAATGCTTTGATCATGATACTGCTGTAATCGTCATTTTCTGATTCGAATTGCTCGGCTATTTGTTGAACTTCGAAACCAGTAGAGACACAAAAAGCACCCATATAGTCTCTTACCCTTTGGGTGATGGGAACCACAAAATCTGCCAAAGCCAAATTGGGCTGGCCTTCTCTTTTTTGGAGTTGTTGACGCAAAGTGAGGAAACGGAAAATTTCTATATCGGGTTGTTGAGGATCAAAAACCAGTAAATCGTCTTGTTGACTGTTGACGGGAAAAAGACCAAAGCGGGCTTTGGCCACCAACCATTTTTCGTCTATGATTTTTCTCAACATATTTTGTGCATCGATAAACAAAGAGGTTGCCTCTTGTCCCACAATTTCATCGTTTAGAATATCGGGGTATTTGCCATGTAAGTCCCATGATCGGAAGAAAGGCGTCCAATCTATAAAGGGAACCAAGGTTTCTAAGTCTTGATTATGGAGGGTAGTAAAGCCTGGCGAATTAGGAACCACCGGTCGAAAACCCTCCCAGTCAATTTTATATTTTCTCTCACGAGCAGTTTCTATGTCAATATAGGATTTTGCAGAAGTACGATCGAGGAATTTTTCGCGAAAAGATTTGTACTCGGCAGCAATTTCCTCTGTATAGCCTTTTCTTTTGTCCTCACTCAGCAGGTTGTTCACCACCGTCACCGCCCGGGAAGCATCGTTGACATGAATAATAGGCGCATTGGCTTGAGGAGCAATTTTGACGGCGGTATGCGCTTTTGAGGTGGTGGCTCCCCCAATCAAAAGGGGAATTTTTAGTCCCACCCGATTCATCTCTTTGGCCACATATACCATCTCGTCCAAAGAGGGAGTGATCAATCCAGAAAGACCAATCACATCCACGTTTTCCGCTATTGCTTTTTGAAGGATTAGTTCGGGAGGCACCATCACTCCCAGGTCTACAATCTCAAAGTTGTTACACGCCAAAACTACGGAAACAATATTTTTTCCTATGTCGTGGACGTCTCCTTTTACGGTGGCCATTAATATTTTTCCGGAGGATTTGGCAAGCCCAGATTTTTCGGATTCTATAAAAGGTTGTAAATAGGCCACGGCTTTTTTCATTACCCTGGCCGATTTGACCACTTGTGGCAAAAACATTTTTCCCGAGCCAAACAAGTCCCCAACTACATTCATCCCCGACATCAGGTTGTTCTCAATAACCTGAAGGGGTCTTTCGGACTGCAATCTTGCCTCTTCGACATCTTCTATGATAAAACGATCTATTCCCTTGACCAATGCATGGGTGATTCTACTTTGTAAATCTTGTTTACGCCAAAGGAGGTCTTCTTTGTTGGTTTGTTTTTTATCGCTTTTGATGCTTTCGGCATAGTTTAGTAGGGCTTCCGTTGCATCTTCCTTGCGGTTGAGCAATACATCTTCTACTTTTTCCAAAAGAGGTTTAGGAATTTCGTCATAGACTTCGAGTAAGGTAGGATTGACAATTCCCATATTCATACCGTGTTGAATGGCGTGATACAGAAAAGCCGAATGCATGGCTTCGCGAACGGTATTGTTTCCTCTAAAAGAAAAAGAAACATTGCTGACCCCACCACTGACACTGGCGTGGGGTAGGTTTTCTCGAATCCAACGGGTGGCCAAAAAGAAATCCAAGGCGTTTCGTTTGTGTTCATCCATTCCAGTGGCTACGGGAAAAATATTGGGATCAAAAATGATGTCTTGGGGAGGAAACTTTACTTGTTCGACAAGAATCTTGTAGGAGCGCTCACAAATTTGAATTCTTCTGTCGAGGGTATCGGCTTGTCCGGCTTCGTCAAAAGCCATTATAATCACCGCCGCTCCATAACATTTGATTTTTGTCGCTTGTTCTACAAATAATGCTTCGCCTTCTTTCAGGCTGATGGAGTTGACCACACTTTTGCCTTGTACGACTTTGAGACCGGCCTCTATAACTTCCCATTTGGAGCTGTCGATCATAACGGGTACCTTGGCAATATCGGGTTCTGCCCCAATCAAATTCAAAAATTTGACCATGGCTTCCTTACCATCGATCATGCCCTCGTCCATATTGACATCTATAATTTGAGCGCCACCCTCTACTTGGTCTCTGGCCACTTCGACAGCGGCTTCGTAATTTCCTGCTTCGATCAGTCTCAAAAATTTTCGGGATCCGGTAACATTGGTACGCTCGCCGATATTGACAAAATTACTTTCAGGACTGACGATCAAGGCCTCCTGCCCAGATAGGCTAAGGTATTTTTGAAGCTCAAGCATGAGATTCGATTAGGAGATTTCTGGGTTTTGATTTTGCTGCGGCTTGGGCAATGAGACGGATGTGTGCTGGGGTGGTACCACAACATCCTCCGATGATGTTGACCAGATTATGGTTCAAATACTGTTCGATCAAGGTCCCCATTTCCTTGGGGCTTTGGTCGTATTCCCCAAAAGCATTGGGCAAGCCTGCATTGGGATGAACAGAGGTGTAAAAAGGGGTGATCATAGACAGTCGCTCGACATAGGGTCGGAGTTGATCGGCACCCAAAGCACAATTAAAGCCAATGCTGAGTAAAGGTATATGGGAGACCGATATGGCAAATGCCTCTACCGTTTGACCCGACAAGGTCCGCCCGCTTTTGTCGGTAATGGTTCCGCTGACCATTATGGGCAGCTGGAGGTTTTTTTCTTGAAAATAATCTTGTACAGCAAAAAGTGCTGCTTTGGCGTTTAGGGTATCAAAAACGGTCTCGATTAGGAGCAAATCGGCACCCCCGTCGACCAGACCGGCGACCTGCTCCCTGTAGGCAGTAAAAAGGTCATCGAAGCCAATGGCGCGATATCCGGGATCGCTAACGTCGGGAGACATACTGGCTGTCTTGTTGGTGGGACCGATGGAGCCTGCTACAAAACGTGGTTTTTCGGGGGTTTGAGTGCTGATTTTTTGAGCTACCTCTTTGGCTATTTTTGCCGATTGGTAATTGAGTTCATAAGCCAGATCTTCCATTTGATAATCGGCCATGGCAATGGAGGTAGAAGAAAAGGTATTGGTTTCGATGATATCGGCACCCGCCAACAGGTATTGTTCGTGTATGCTTTTAATAGCATCGGGTTGGGTAATCGACAGTAGATCATTGTTGCCCCCCAAGGGACAGGGATGGTTTTTAAAGCGTTCTCCTCTGAATTGTTTTTCAGTAAATTCGAGTTTTTGGATCATGGTACCCATGGCACCGTCCAAAACTAAAATCCTATCTTTTAATATCGCTTCGATCATTTTATACTTTTTCTAGGGCTTGATCTATGTCTTGTTTGATGTCTTCGATATTTTCTAGACCAATAGAAAGTCGAATCAGGCCATCGGTAATTCCGACGACGGCTCTTTCTTCAGGGGAAAGTTTGCTGTGTGTTGAGGTCGCAGGATGGGTAACTATGGTTCGTGTGTCTCCCAGATTGGCGCTGAGGGAACACATTGTGATGTGATTGAGAAAAGCTTGTCCGGCAGCGATGCCTTCCTTTAGATCAAAGGTAACGATGTTGCCTCCTTTAGACATCTGCTTTTTGGCAATGTCAAACTGGGGATGTGAGGGCAAAAAAGGGTATCTAACCTTGCTGATTTTGGGGTTGTTTTCTAGATGTAGGGCAATTTTCAGTGCATTTTCGCAATGTCGATCCAATCGCACGGCTAGGGTTTCTATGCTTTTGGACAAAACCCAGGCGTTGAAAGGAGACATGGCTGACCCTGAATTTCGGAAAAAGGGCCTGATTTCATCGATCAAATCTTGACGTCCTACGATCAAACCGCCCAACACCCTTCCTTGGCCGTCAATGAGTTTTGTGGCAGAATGAATGACCAAATCGGCTCCCCATTCTATGGGTTTTTGGAGGTAGGGCGTTGCAAAGCAATTGTCGACCACCAAAAGAATGTTGTGTTTTTTTGCGAGAGCAGACAGGGATTTCATATCCAAAACATCCAAACCGGGGTTGGTGGGTGTTTCGATATAAATGATTTTGGTCCGAGGCTGGAGGGCGTTTATGATATCATCGGGATTTCCGGCATCAAAATAGGTGGTTTCGATATTCCACTTGGTGAAATATTTTTTGAACAGGGTGTGTGTTGATCCAAATACAGATCTTACAGATACGATGTGATCCCCACTGCTGAGTAATGCTGCAAAACAGCTGTAAATGGCCGCCATACCGGTGGCAAAGGCAATGCCGTCCTCTGCCCCCTCGAGCCTGCATATTTTGTCCACCAACTCTTGGGTATTGGGATTGGAGAATCGGCTGTATATATTGCGCTCCAACTCATCGGCAAAAGACGCCCGAAGCTCTTCGGCGTCCTCAAAAACAAAGCTGGAGGTCAGATACAGCGGAGCCGAATGCTCCGCAAATTGAGAACGTTCCATTTGTGTTCGGATGGCTTCGGTTTCAAAATGTTTTTTATAATTGTTTTCCATTTAGAAAAAGGGTGTATTCAATTGTTGCCGTCTTTTCTAGAGTTTTGGCCACAGAGCAGTATTTGTCAAAGGAGAGGGCAACAGCTCGAATGGCTTTTTCGGGAGGTATGTCTCCAGAGAGTTTTACATTAACATTTATTTTTTGAAACAATGAAGGCACCTGGTTGGGGATGCGCACTCCCTCTACTTCCATTTTCAAATCGGTGGGGTTGATTTTTTGTTTGTTGAGAATGGCAATAATGTCAATGCTGCTGCATCCGGCCAAACCCATCAAAAGAAGTTCCATTGGGCTTGCTCCCTCCACTTCTCCTTCTTTTTTAGATTTGTTGTCCAAAAGTACTTTGTGGCCTTTGTCGTTTTGTACTTCGAAAAGATAATCTTGGTTGATTCTATTGAGAACTACTTTCATAGGCTTTGAGGTCAATGGATTGGGATTTAAAAATGTTGCTTAATATTCTGGATACGGCGTCGTTTTCGATCAAAAAAGCATCGTGTCCGTGGATGGATTGTATTTCGTGATAAAAAATATTTTTGTTGATTTTTTTCAACCTCTCATGGGTTTTTCGATCTTCTTGGGCGGTAAAGAAAAGATCACTGTCTACTGTGATGAGGTGAATATTGGATTGAATGCTTTCGACAACTTTTTCAAGGGTTTTATTTTTTCGGGTGATGTCGATAGAGGCCAACAGATGGTTCATGGTTTTGTAGGCCTGCAGTAAAAATCTGTTTTTTAATTTGTCACCGTGATGAATAAGCCAGCTTTCTACATTGAAAATGTTTTTTTCTTTGTTGACCGTTCTGCCAAATCGTTCTGTAAAAGAAGCAGGGGTTCGGTAGGTCAACATAGCGTGTATGCGGGCATCCCTAAGGGGGTCGTTGGAGTTTTCTAAAATTCGGGATTGAAGGAAAGTATTGGCAATGATCCAGTCTGAAGCTTTCCAATCTGCGGCAACAGGAATCAAATTTTCTGTCAAAGTGGGATACAAAGCGGCCATTTCCCATGCAATGCCCCCGCCGATGGATCCCCCGATAATCGCAAACAATTTTAGTATGCCCAATTGTTGAAGACCCCGATAAAAGATAGTGGCTATATCTCCGGTATGAAAATCTTGAGGATTTTCTATGACTTCATTTTTTACTCCGTTGCCGGGAATATTGAAAGCGATGACAGCAAAATACCGGGTGTCGATGGTGAGGTTGGGTCCTACGATTTCACTCCACCACCCTTGTGGACCGGCGACATTGGCATCGCCGGTCAGGGAGTGGTTGATCAGTACCACAGGAGCTTCGGAATACGAGGCACCAAAATGCTGAAAATGCAAATTGATTCGGTCGTATTTCACCCCACTGTCTGTGGTGAAATTGTTGATCGTAATGGTTTTAACCTCAATCATGCTGTTTTAGATTGACTTCAGTGCTTGATTTAAATCATTTTTTAAATCTTCGATGTTCTCAATCCCGACAGAAAGCCTGACCAAATCTGGGGTAACCCCGGTACTTTTTTGTTCTGGCTCGGTTAGCTGGGAATGGGTGGTACTGGAGGGATGTATGATCAAAGATTTGGTGTCTCCAATATTGGCCAAAAGTGAGAATATTTTGGTTTTACCAGTAACTTTCTTGGCGGCTTCAAACCCTTTTTTCAATCCAAAAGTAACGATTCCACTTTTTCCATTGGGTAAGTATTTTTGTGCCAAATCTGCATATTTTGAAGATTTCAAACCGGGGTAGTTGACCCAGCTGACTTCTTCTCTGTTTTCTAACCATTGGGCGAGTTCGAGTGCATTTTGCGAATGTTTCTGCATTCTCACCTCAAGTGTTTCCAACCCTTGAATGACTTGGAAACTGTTTAGTGGACTAGGAGCACTACCCAGATCCCTCAAGCCTTCAATTCTGACCCGTGCGATAAAGGCAATGGGGCCCAATACCTCGTGGTATTTTAGCCCGTGATAGGAAGGTGAGGGCTCTGTAAATTCGGGATAATTCCCATTGGAATAGTCAAAAGTCCCCGCATCGATGATGACACCGCCGATGGTGGTTCCATTTCCAGTAATGTATTTGGTCAAAGAATGAATCACAATGTTGGCACCGTGTGCGATGGGGTTAAGCAAGGCCGGAGTAGCAATGGTATTGTCTACTATAAAAGGTACTTTTGCTGCTTTTGCTTGGGCACTGATCCCTTCCAAATCCAGAACATCAAGTTTGGGATTTCCCAAAGATTCAGCAAAAAAGGCTCTGGTGTTGGGCTGAACTGCTTTACCAAAATTTTCTACATCGTCGGGATCTACAAAAGTAGTGGTGATTCCAAATCGAGGCAAGGTGTTGTTCAACATGTTAAAGGTTCCTCCATAGAGACTGTTGGAAGCAACGATATGATCACCAGCCTTGAGCAAGGTCATGAATGTGGTAGCAATGGCAGCCGTTCCAGAGGCAGTAGCTACTGCAGCTACACCTCCCTCTACAGCGGCCAAACGCTGTTCCAATACATCGTTGGTGGGGTTGTTCAATCGGGTGTAAATGTATCCCGTTTCTGCCAGGGCAAACAG
This sequence comes from uncultured Flavobacteriaceae bacterium, assembly GCA_964528935.1. Classification (GTDB taxonomy): domain Bacteria; phylum Bacteroidota; class Bacteroidia; order Flavobacteriales; family Flavobacteriaceae; genus UBA8316. The sequence continues at coordinate 22,648 of CAZGUB010000006.1, forward strand.
ATTGGCCGCATGATCCGAGTCGTTGAATACATAGGACGAGGTTTGGTAAATTGGAACGGCTCTGGTGCCTTGTGTTTTGGTCACATCATGTCCAGCATGAAGCGCATTGGTGGCTAATTTTAGACTCATAATTTAAAAATGTTTTTAATTTGACTAATATGATCCAGTTTTTCCCAAGTAAAAAGTTCAACCGTTTTTTCCACCCTACCACTATAGGGAGATTCAAAGACTTTGGTAATTTGCTGGGGCTGTCTTCCCATATGTCCGTAGGCTGCAGTTTCAAGATAAATGGGATTTCGGAGCTTTAGTCTGTTTTCTATTGCATAGGGTCTAAGGTCAAAGATCTGGCTGACCTTTTCTGCGATTTCCGGATCGGTAAGGGCTACTTTTGCCGTATTGAAGGTATTGACATTTATGGAGGTAGGCTCCACTACTCCAATGGCATAACTCAGCTGTACCAATATCTCTTTGGCCACACCGGCAGCCACTAGGTTTTTGGCAATATGACGGGCTGCATAGGCCGCACTTCGGTCTACTTTACTGGGATCTTTTCCACTAAAAGCCCCACCG
>CAZGUB010000007.1:0-9483 GCA_964528935.1 uncultured Flavobacteriaceae bacterium
CCTCATTCTAATCATGTCAAGTTTAATGAGTCGAGAAGTTCTTTGACTTGGGAAACTCCTTCAATCAAATAGGAGGCGACCGTTGGCTTTTTTCCCACTTTTATGGTAAAGGCAGCATCAGGCAATGCACTAAACATATTCTCGTCTGTCACATCATCTCCAATACATAAAATAAAATCATATTGATTTTGTCCTATGATTTCTGTAACTGCCGTCCCCTTGTCGATTTGACGATCAACGACTTCCAAGGATTTGTCCATATCCATCACGCTGAGTTGATCAGAAATCAAACTCGATAGTACAGTTTTGAGTTCCACCACTCGTCCAGCAGCAAGTTCAGGGTCTGATTTACGGTAATGCCATACAAGACTGTTGAGTTTTTCCTCAATAAATGTTCCAGGGGTTCGATCCATAAAGGACTCAAAAATGGGCTTGATGTCGCTCATCCACTGTTTGTCTCCTCGAGTCTTACTCTCCCATTTTTTTTCTTTGGGTTTTACATAATGCCCGTGTTCGGCGACTAAAGTGAGCGGAAGATCTCCGAACCAATTATTCATAAAGGACTGGTCACGACCACTGACAATGGCAAGGTCGGTATTGGGTTGTATGTAGAGTTTTTGAAGTAGTTCGATTAGTTGTTTATCAGGAGTTGCCAATTCTGGTTTTTCGTGAAAGGGAACAAGGGTACCGTCGTAATCGAGTAAAATAGCTTTTCGTTTTGCCTTTTGAAAGGCATCAACTATATGCAGTTGTTTTTTAGTATCAATTTTTGGGGTCTTCATATCCGTTTTAGAATTGCTTTGGAGTTTTAAGGCATGCATAAATTCTTGAGCCCAAACCTCAACCGAATAGCGACGAATTCGTTTTTGCATTGCTACATTCCGTCGTTTTTGTTCGTCCAAAGGCATTTTAATGGCTTGCAAAAGCGCATCAGCCATTGCATTTCTGTCGAAAGGATTAACAAGAACAGCTTCAAAGAGTTCTTTGGAGGCGCCCGCCATTTCGCTTAAAATCAACACCCCATCTCCAGAAACACGGGTAGCAACAAACTCTTTTGCCACCAGATTCATACCGTCGCGAACGGGGGTAATCATGGCAATATCAGAAGTCATATAGAGGTCAATTAGATCGTCAAAGTTCATCGCTCGATAATAGTACCATATCGGTGTCCAATTGACAGTGGCATATTTTCCATTGATTCGCCCTACCACCTCATCGGTTTCTTTTTTCAGGCGCATATATTCTGGAACATCAGAACGGGAAGGAACGGTGAGCATCACCAATCGAACCTTTTCTTGGTATTCGGGATATTTGCTGAGAAACAAATCGAAGGCCTTAATGCGGTTTACAACTCCTTTGGTGTAATCCAACCGATCGATTGACAAAATCAATTTTCCAGTTTCAGCCCCTTTTTTGTGAAGTTCAAGCTGTTTTTTGAGCTCTGATTTTTCTGTATTTTTTTGTTGGAGGTGATAAGTGGCAGCTATATGGAATTTGTCAAAGTCGATGCCCATAGGAAAGGTATTGACGACTATTTCGCGAAGACCATTTGCAACACGATTGAAGTGTACATCCAAACGCAAGATTCGTTTGACTGAACTCAAAAAATGCCTTTCATAATCAAAAGTATGAAACCCGATAAGGTCAGCGCCCAGCATGCCCTTCAACAGTTCTTCACGCCAAGGAAAAATTCGAAAAATCTCAAAAGAGGGAAACGGAATGTGTAAAAAAAACCCAACGTGTACATCCGGGCGAACGTCTTTAATCATTTGAGGACAAAGAAGTAGCTGATAGTCATGTATCCAAACGGTGTCTCCTGTTGAGATATTTTCGAGTACACGATTGGCAAATTTTTGATTGACATCAACATATGATCGCCAATGCGAATCATTGAAGATCGAAAATTCAATAAAGTAATGAAAGAGTGGCCAAAGGCACTTGTTGGCAAGTCCGTAATAGAAGTTGTCGACTTCTTGTTTGTCTAACATGACAGGCACATAGTTGTTTTGCGTCAAGCTTTTTTCCAGCAAAGTCCAAGCCTCATTTTCGATTTCGTCAATACCAATTCCAGGCCATCCGATCCACAGAGAGTTCTCTTGTTCATGCACCGATTTCATCCCCGTAGCTAATCCTCCAGAAGTAGCGACAAATTTATAAGAATTTTCTACCTTAGATATTTGGATAGGTAAGCGATTTGAAACAATGATATTCTTGGCCATGACTTAAAAAAAATGAAATATCAATTTATTGCAAAAAAAGAAATTTGAAGAAAAAAGATAGTCTTAATTTGGGGATAATAGGGAATTGTAAATCTGCAGCACTCATAAATGAAGATTCTTCAATAGATTGGTGCTGTTTACCACAATTTGATTCTCCCTCGGTTTTTGGTAAAATTTTAGATGAAAAAATAGGGGGTAATTTTAAGGTCGAATGCCACCCTTCCTATAGCATAACACAGTCCTACATTGGAGAAACTTGTATCCTTTGTACGTGCTTTTCAAACGGCACAGACGTCTTTGAGCTGCTTGATTTTATGCCCCGATTCAAAAAGGAGGACGAGATTTATTATGCCCCACCAGAAATTGTTCGGGTTTTTAAACACATAAGTGGGATGCCTATATTTAGAGTAATATATGACCCACGATTGGAGTATGCGATTGGAGAAACCAAGAATTTTATCAAAGATGATTTTATCGTTAGCATCGTCGATGACAAACACTATGATACCTTATTTTTATACACAGACTTTAATAAAGACAACATCCTCTCTGGTGCCGAAATTCAATTGACCAAAGATCATTTTGTGACGGTATCCTACAACGAAAAAATCAAGGTACCAAATCTACAGCAAACCCAGTTTGAATTTGAACGAACCAAGGTATACTGGTTGAATTGGTGCCATAAAACCCCAACATTTTCAAATTACAATCAAGAGATTTTAAGAAGTGCGATGACCCTAAAATTGATGACCTATGAAAAAACAGGAGCGGTCCTTGCTGCGGCCACCACTTCATTGCCCGAAACCATTGGGGAGGTAAGGAATTGGGATTATCGTTTTTGTTGGATTCGCGATGCATCTATGGTGATCAAGGTGATTGCCAAACTAGGGCATAATCAGATCGTCAAAAACTTTATTCGGTATATTATAGATTTGATTCCTGACAAAAATGAGAAGCTTCAAATAATGTATGGCATCAATGGTGAAAAGATTCTAATGGAAGAAATTCTGGACCACCTCGAAGGATACAAAGGGTCAAGACCTGTGCGGATTGGAAATGCGGCATTTACCCAAAAGCAAAATGACATTTATGGAATCTTGATGGACGTGATTCACTACCAAATCGAATCCTACCCTGAAGACGATGAGAAACACGAAGAGCTATGGTCGATTGTGAAGTCGATAGTTTGGATTGTTAAAAACAATTGGCAATCGCCTGATAAGGGTATTTGGGAGTTTAGACAAGAAGATCGGCATTTTACCTTTTCAAAGGTATTGTGTTGGGTTGCGGTTGATCGAGCGATTAAAATCTCCAACTTGATCCGAGGCGGGAAGTCTGTTGGAAAGTGGAAGGTCTTACGTGATGAGATTCACAATGATATCATGACCCATGCTTGGCATGATGACAAACAGTCCTTTACCCAGTCCTACCAATCGGAACATTTAGATGCATCTGTTTTGCTTATGGAATATTATGGGTTTATTGACGGAAAAGACGAAAAATACATTAAAACGGTCAAAGCGATTGAAAATGAATTGATGTATGAGGGCCTATTGTATCGCTACAAAAATGCAGACGATTTTGGATTGCCAAGTTCCTCTTTTACGGTCTGTACCTTCTGGTTTATCAATAGCTTATTCCAAATTGGAGAAGAGGAAAGATCAAAAGAGTTGTTTGACGAATTACTTTCGCACAGCAACCATTTGGGGCTATTTAGCGAAGATATTGATTTTAAATCCAAACGACTTTTGGGAAATTTTCCGCAAGCTTATTCTCATTTGGCATTAATTGATAATGCATTAAATTTTAATTAAAAATCCATTTGCGCTTTTTAGTATTCTCATTTTAACAATGAAGATGTAGCTCAGCTTGCTAGAGCGCTTGACTATGAATTTAAGAACCAAGTCTTCAAAACCAAATTTATTTTCAGATAAGTGCACAACTATAGAATGATTAACGGGCTAAACACTGACAAATAACTTTTATGTATCCAAAGGGCAAGTAGATCAAACAGAAAAAAGTAGAAATGGAAGAAAAAAGGTTAGAGAATTTAAAAAAATTAAAATCTAACTTAATTCAAAAATAGATTTTGTGCTGCAACTTTGAATAATAGGGGGAGCGACTTAAACCACTCATCATCGAGTGGTTTTTTATACCCAAAAATCAATGTAAATTAATTGAAAACCAATGAAAACTATTGGTTTTACTGAGTAAATATCATAAGGATTATTGCGATTAATTGGTGTTTCCTTTTCACATCAATTGGAGAAAATCATTAACTCTATTAGTCATTATTTTCCTCTATTTGTCGTTATTTTCTGTAGAAATTATATAGTTATCACTTTTTCCGGTTGTGAATTTTTGCACTTCAGAATAATCTACCAATCGGTTTTCTTGTTCCCAAATTCTTACTTTCCAATAATAGGTTTTACCTATTTCGAGCGGAGTACCTCCATATTCTACATCTGTTGATTGTGTTGAAGCTAGTCGTCCACTATCCCAAATATCCCCATTGTTATTATCGATATCTTTTTTATTTGATGCTACCAAGATTTGATAAGCCACTTGAAATTTTGACCCTAAAGGTACGCTCCATCCGAACTCTGGTCTTAAATCAAATATCTTAACCTCTGTAGTCGGTTGTCTTATCAATTCAACGGTTAAATCTGTGGGTGCGGCACGAAACTCATCGCTGTTTTTCACGATTAATTCGTCTAATTTTACTCGAAGTTTGTCAGCAACGACTTTGTATTTCTTTTTTCCGATTAAATTCTTCATTTCTTGTGGGTCTTTCTCTAAATCATAGAGTTCTTCAATGCTCTTATCATTTACATATCTGAAATATTTCCACTTATTGGTTCTGACCCCTTCGCTAGGTGGGATTTCACTAAAATCCCAAATATGCTCGATTAAGATGGTGTCCCTCTCTATGGTTTTGGTTTGCTTTTTTACCAGTGGCATGAGGCTTTTTCCTTGCCATGATTTCGGTGCTTTGATTCTGGCTAAATCTACAATGGTTGAAGGGACATCAATATTTAATGCCATATCACTAACATCTTGATGCTTGTTGACTCTTGGATCATAAATAATTAATGGTACACGAATAGAATTATCGTACATTAACCATTTACCCGCCATTTGGCGTTCGCCCAAAAAATAACCATTGTCCCCCATTACAATGATGACGGTATTCTGATCTAAACCTTTTGCTTTGAGTTTCTCCCTAATCTTTTTGATTTCTAAATCTACTCCAGAAATCATTCGGTAATACCCTTTTAAACTGTGCTGATATTTCTCCGGATTATCATATCGCCATGTCCAACGCAATCTGTTAAAGCCTTCTCTAACGATTTTTGGTTGTGCTAGAAAATATTTGTCGTCACCCAATTTTGGTGCTGGCAGGGTTGTATTCTCTAACATTTGGTCCATTTCTGTTTGCCAAAAATATTGGTCTTTGGCAGGGTCGTGTGCATGGGGTGCACTAAAACTTAATGATAAACAAAATGGCTTTTCGTTGGAAGCATTTGATTCAATAAAATCAATTGCCTTTTGTCCAGTATATCTTGTTAAATGTACAGTGTCATTATCGATCGTTTTGTAATAATATCCTCTTCTGTCCTTGAATTTGTTGTTTCTGTCATAAGATTCGTACTCATCAAATTGCTTATCCAAGTCATTATATCGTACGCCATATTTACCAAAAAAACCCGTGTGATATCCATTTTCCTTTAGCAACCTAGGGTAAGAATTTACCATATATTCGTCACGGATATTGCCGGTTTGAAAGTTGAAATTGTGCGTACGCTCGTGCAAACCTGTTAAAATACTGGCTCTACTCGCAGCACAAATTGGTGTGGTGACGATGGCATTATTAAAATAGGTGCCTAATTTTGCTAAATCATCCATTTCTGGTGTTTCAACAAATTTGTTTCCGGCATATCCAATAGCATCAAAGCGCTGATCATCCGTAAGTATAAAAATGATGTTGGGCTTCTCCCCATCATTTTCGTTCTGAGCATGGCCAATACCTATACTGCATATTGCACTTAACGACACGAGTAAAAAACTAATTTTAAACATATTTAAACGTCTTATTGCTTGTTTTATTTAGGCAATTTATAACCAATTTCTGGGTTTATAAAACTAGTTGAAATATTTAAAAAATTTCAAAGTATTTATCTCCACATCAGCTGTCGATTCGTTTTATTGATGTGTATAAAATGATAAAAAGGCTATGCCGAAAAAGAATATTTTTTACTTTTATTACAACCCATTCTTGTTCTATGAAAAACGCCTCAAAATACAGCGAGTTGGTCATTATAGCGATCATTGTTATTCCATTAATATACTTAGTTGCGATCTGGGCAGATCTGCCGGAAGAAGTTCCGATGCATTGGAATTCCAAGGGTCAAATCGACAGGTATGGAAGCAAAGAACAGTTAATTGGATTGTTATTTATGCTAAATCTTCCACTCTATTTTATTCTTAAATACGCTCCAAAGATTGATCCTAAAAAGAAGATTAGTGAATCTCAACTGGTGGGGCTTAGGCTAGTGATGCATCTATTTTTGTCTGCGATAGCTCTATTTATTATTTATTCGACCAAACAAACGGAGATGTCTAGCCCTTTTGGAATCATAAGTTTGGTGGGGTTGCTCTTTGCGGTACTTGGTTGGTATTTTTCGAGGCTCAAACCCAATTACTTTATTGGAATCCGAACCCCTTGGACTCTTGAAAATCATGAGGTATGGACCAGAACACATAAGGCCAGTGGGCAGGTTTGGATGATGGGTGGGATACTCATGGCAGTGGCACCACTTGTTGTTGAGTCCGCTTCAGTCTATATCGTACTCGGTATTACCCTATTGCTAACGATTTTTTCGGTAGGCTATTCGTGGTGGGCATTTAAGAATCCGACCCAGAAGAGAAAATGCTAACCGCGGGACTGTACTTTCAATGACAACCGTTAAAATCCCTTTACTTCGATGGGTTTTTTTTCTTTTGTTCCCAAAAAACATCATTCAAGTCCATGACAGTCCTTGAAGAGGGTTAAGACAATATATCTTTGACCACATTTCCATGAACATCGGTAAGTCTATAACGTCTTCCTTGATGTTTGAAGGTAAGACGTTCGTGATCTACACCACATAAATGCATTAGCGTAGCATGAAAGTCATGTACGTGGACAGGATCTTTTATCACATTATAACCAAAATCGTCTGTTTCGCCATGTAAATGACCCGGTTTTACTCCAGCACCCGCCATCCACATGGTAAAAGCCTTGGGATGGTGGTCTCTACCGTAGTTGGTCTCTGTTAATTCTCCTTGTGAGTATACCGTACGACCAAATTCACCACCCCATATTACTAAGGTATCCTCCAGCATTCCACGTTGCTTCAAGTCCTTGATTAGGGCCGCATTGGCTTGATCCGTCAGTTGGTTTTGACGTTTTAGTCCCCCTGGGCATCCGATATGTTGATCCCAACCCTGATGATACAATTGCACAAATCTTACTCCTTTCTCCAACAATTTTCGAGCCATCATACAGTTGGCAGCGTAGGTGCCTGGATCACGACTGTCCTCACCATACAGGTCAAAAATATAGTCGGGTTCGTCCGACATATCGGTGACATCGGGTACAGAAGTTTGCATTCGAAATGCCATCTCGTACTGAGCCATTCGAGCGTTGATTTCTGGATCTCCATAGGTGTCGTATTGAAGGGCGTTCAATTGCCCCAAATAATCAAGCATATTTTTACGATCATGACCATCATAATTCTCTGGATTACTCAGGTAAAGAACGGGGTCTTTTCCCGATCGAAATTGAATTCCTTGATGCTCTGTGGGCAAAAAACCATTGCCCCAAAGACGAGAATAAAGGGGCTGCCCTCCCATATTTTTTGTAATTAAAGTAATGAAAGTCGGTAGGTTTTCGTTGTCAGATCCAAAACCATAACTCAACCAGGATCCTATGGAGGGTCTCCCAGGAAGCTGATTGCCGGTTTGCATGAAGGTAATGGCCGGATCATGATTAATCTGATCGGTCTGCATAGATTTAATAACACACAAATCATCGACTACCTCTGAAGTATGCGGGAGGAGTTCACTTAGCCATCTCCCGGATTGACCCTGTTGCTTAAAATCAAAAATCGAGGGGGCCATCGGAAAGTTGGATTGTTCAGCACTCATGGCGGTTAATCTCTGTCCTTGACGAACAGACTCAGGCAGATCCTTTCCAAACATTCCTTTCAATTTGGGCTTGTAGTCCCACATATCAAGTTGTGAAGGACCTCCGCTTTGAAAGAGATAAACCACACGTTTTGCCTTGGGTAAGTGATGTGGTAACCCTAATCTATTATTATTGTATGACTTTAGAAGCGTATCGGCATCCGGCAGATCAAAGGTTCTGTTTTTTGAATTGGAAAGAACCTTTTCAGTATGCAATAAAGTCCCCAAAGCGATCGCTCCAAGCCCCATAGATGTCTTGGTTAAAAAATTTCTACGATCCAGCATTTTTTCTACTTCCTGAAGATCTTTATTTTTAGACTTTAAATTGTCCTGCTTTTGACACATAATTTATTTTTATTTTTTTGACCCTTGCTGCAGGCCTCCGTATAATATTTTCAAGTCAGCTTTATCTTTTGGTTATGGCAGCATCAGAATTGATAATGGTACTGGCCACAATCGCATTGGCAGCCACCATGGCTTTACTATCTCTATCCGAGATCCTAAATTGGCCGGTATTTAACCAACCTTCCGTTTTATATTTTTTCGTCCTAAATTTTTCATATTCATGGGATTGAAGTTCTGACAAAAGATTTAGTTCTTCTTTTTTTACACTTCTTCCAGTTAGCCTCTTGAACACCTCTGAGATCCCCGCTTCTGGATCTTTAAATTTCAACATTTGGTACCCCAAAACACGAGAAGCCTCTATATAGGTAGGGTCGTTCATCAAAACCAAGGCTTGTAGAGGCGTATTTGTTTCCTGCCTACGCACAGAACAAAATGATCGATCAGGAGTATCAAAAGTGGCCATTGTAGGGTGGGGTACAGAACGTTTCCAAATCGTGTACATACTCTTTCGGTATAATTTTTCACCTTTATCCTGTTTGTAGGTGCCACGATTTATTTTCCAAAGACCTTCTGGTTGATATGGCTTTACACTCTTTCCTCCTATGGTTCTATTTAATAGTCCCGATGCGGCCAAAACATTATTTCGCAACATTTCACCGCTTAACCTTTTTGAGGGTCCACGAGCCAAAAA
>CAZGUB010000007.1:9583-22812 GCA_964528935.1 uncultured Flavobacteriaceae bacterium
ACCCGAGCGGTTAGGGGGTTGGATTTATGGGTCACCCACTGTGCCAATCCAAGCCTGTTTTTTGCTAAACTATCCGGAAAAGCAAGGATACTTTCCGGAGTACTTGGATATACCCTTTCACCATATTGATCGTATTGTCCTCGTTTTAGTAAAAATGTTTCGCGGGGATATGTCATTTCCTTCATGACCATTATTTCTGGAATGCCCTCTAAACTATCCACTTGGATTCTTCGAGTATTGGCCAATTCATTTAATGCCGATTTATAGGATTTTGAAAAATTACTGATGTAATATTCATACAGCATTTCTTTTTCTGCTTGCACCAATTCATTGGGGGCTTTATTGACAATGGATTGAAATTTTTGATGGTCGTAAATTTGAACAACTTCCAAGGGCGTTAGTTCTTTGGTAAATACCAATATATCATCCACCACCGTTCCTCCTATTCCCTTGCCGCGCCATCGTGCACCAATCTGCAAGCCTGGTTCATTGGCTATATGATAAACGATATCTTTGTATAGATTGTCTACCTCCACCTTTGTTTGAAGCTCCTCACCGTCCAAATAAATTTTTAACCCTTTGGCCTTACTGGATCCATCATAGGTCATTGTAAGTTGCAGCCATTGGTTCTTGGGGATTTCTTTACTACTTAATGCTACAATAGCATTGTCAGGCCAGACATGAGCCAGCATGACTTCAAGTTTATTTTCCTTTAGTGCCAAGTGGTAACCACGGTAACTGTATAATCTGGTTCCAATATTTTTATGAAAAATGACCCCATTTTCTAATTCTTGTGGAACTTTTAATCGAATGGAGATACTAAAGGTTTGATTTCTTTTAAAAAATCCAATACGATCCAAGTCCAGCCAAGCATCTCCATCAAGCTCAAGTCCCTCCCCCGAATAGCCCGCTACTATTTTGGGCAATTGTTTTGGAGAGTGCTGCCTTTTCATCTTTCCTTTTTGAGAAGGGTTGAGGGCATTATTCAAACTCCCTTTCTTAAAATCAATTTTGGCAATTAGATTACTGGGCCAGGTTTTGGAATTTAACCTCTTGTAGCTTTCGCTATTGACCCATTGGGCTGCGCTTTCGGATGCGAAGTAAGCGGCCTCTTGGGCTTCTTTCTCCTTTTCTTGGACAAGTCCATTGACGTAGTTCATGAATTTTTCCTGCTCATCAGAAGGAAGAAGCATATTGGGGACAGGCATGGAAGAATCAAAAGATATTTGGCCGGATTCATTTACATTGTTGAAAAAACTATACATTTCGTAATAGTTCTTTTGGGAAATGGGGTCGTATTTGTGATCGTGACATTTGGCGCATGCTATGGTCAACCCCAGAAAGGCTTCCCCCACAACATTGGTTCGGTCGGACACATATTCTGAGCGAAATTCTTCATCAATAATCCCTCCTTCTTGATTTTGAGGGTGGAGGCGGTTGAAAGTGGTTGCTAGGATTTGTTCTTTGCTGGGGTTATTCATCAAATCACCTGCAAGCTGCCAATGAATAAATTGATCATAGGGCATATTTTCGTCAAATGCTTTTATGACCCAATCACGATAGGGAGAAACATCACGATATCGATCTACGGTATACCCATGGGTGTCTGCATAGCGCGAAAGATCCATCCAATCTAGGGTCATTTGCTCAGCAAAATGGGGTGATTCCAGCAAGCGATCAACTTGTTTTTCATAGGCATCAGGCGAATGGTCATTGACAAAAGCCTCTATATCTTTTATCGCAGGAGGTAGGCCGGTGAGATCAAAACTTAACCGTCTCAACAAAATTTCTTTGTCTGCTTTTGGGTTAGGTTGCAAGTTTTCGGTTTCCAGTTTGGCAAGAACAAAATTGTCGATGGGGTTGGCTACTTTCTCCTTCCATTTTACCTCTGGAAATTGAGGCATTTGAGGTGCCGTAAATGCCCAGTGCTCTTGGTATTGTGCTCCCTCTTCTATCCACTTGATCAACAATGCTTTTTCACGATTCGAAAGTTTCAAATGTGATTCCGGTTCGGGCATCATTAGCTCGGGTTCTTCCGACAAAATTCGATGAACAAGCTGGCTATTCCTTAAGTTACCGGGTTTGATGGCAAATTTCCTAGGAGATCCCTCCAATTCTGCAAAAGCAAGCTCTGGAAGATGCAATTGTAAACCGGCTTTCACCTTTGATTTGTCGGGGCCGTGGCACATAAAGCACTTGTCAGAAAGAATGGGTTTTATGTCTTGGTTAAAATCTACTTCTGCCGGCAAATCTTCATAGGCTTGCTGAACCAATTCTGGAAGTGCTATATCACTACACGAAAATATCTGCCCCATCAAACTGATGAGGATTAAAACAATCCGATATCTCTTGTGCATCATGTTATAAATATCGTTTTTTTGCAGCATTATAATCCCAACTTGTGGTTGGATTAACCCTAAGAAATACTAAATTATTTATTCTATAAATCTAATTAATAAACCGAATTAGATCAAGTCTATGTCAAGTTAAAATGAAACCTTCCAAAAACTTAGTGTATTTCCTTGTTTTTGCTTTTTAATTTTCTGAATTTTAGATTTAATTGATTAAAAGCGTGATTCAAAGATTTTTTTTTATTCTTGTCTTTTTGTAATCTTTTAACTTCTCAAGAATTCCCCTACAAACTTCCCAGAGAAAAGCCAGAGATTCCCCTGAGTGTAGCAGTCAATCGAGTTTATGATAATTATATGGCTCCCAGGCCAGAGGACAACGAACTATATTCACAGTTTAAATACACCCCATTAAAATTTGATTACAATAACCACGACGGAACGGTTAGCAGAAGAGATCCTTCCAAAATAATTTATGAAAATGGCACCTACTATGTCTGGTATACGCACAGAAAAACTTCTACTCCACCAAAAGGACCATCTGTGGCAAATGACACCATTCCCTCTCGGGATTGGGATCTGTCAGAATTATGGTACGCAACCAGTAAAGATGGATTCAATTGGGAGGAACAAGGGGTGGCTGTATCTCGTCCAGAAAAACCAAATTTGGGTCACCGTTCGGTTTCTACGCCCGATATTTTAAAGTTTAAAGGTAAATTTTATCTCTATTATCAGGGGTTCAATATCATGAGTGGAATCAGAGGTGACGATTGTCCCGTTTTAATGTCTTATTCGGAATCGCCAGATGGCCCGTGGAAACCGGTTAATAAAATTATCATTCCAAATGGACCTGCTGGCTCGTGGGATCAGTATTCTATCCATGATCCATACCCACTTGATTATAACAACAAAATTTATTTGTACTACAAATCAGATCTGAATGGAAAACCAAATAATATCAGAATGCAAGGTTTGGCCATTGCAGATGAGCCACAAGGACCCTTCGTAAAACATCCTCTAAAATCCCGTTTTGAACTCAGGTCATGAAACCGCTTTATTCCCTTTCAAGGAGGGGATCGCTGCTATGATGAGTAGAGATGGAAATGAACACAATACGATTCAATATGCAAAGGATGGCATAAGTTTTGAAATTGCTTCAATAGTAGATCATATGCCCATAGCTGCCGGGGCTTTTGTCCCCGATGCATTTACCAATACAACTTTTGGCAGAGGAATATCTTGGGGAATCTCTCACTTTACCAATTACAACTCATGGGACACCAATCATTCCATTCTGGTTCGATTTGATTGTGACTTGAGTCTGGATATCAATGATGTTGAGATGAAGAAACATCACACCTATCAAAAAGCAGATTTTTATTATTCTCTTAAATTAATTTAAAAACAACTAAATGAACGTCTTCACTCAACAAGTGAATTTATGGACAAAAATTGCTGAAGTCTACTCTGGATTTATGTGCTTCCTCGATTACTTATTTTGTATGAATTGATCAATAGTTGTAGTCCTGGGTCCTATGTAATGAAAGGCTTCTCCCCATTCCACACCGTATTTTTTTCCCACCTCTCGGTCAGAAACTACCCCGCGTAAATATTGTGAATCGCGATCCAGCATAAAATGCTTAACATAGTTGTAGTTGGCCGCTTGGTCACTTTGGCCCAAAAGGGGTATTTTTTTGCCTTGATCCGCGAGAGATTTTCTCAAGCGAGCACCTGCATCCCCTCCGGGACCTTGACTCTTAATCACTACATTGCTTTGTACTTTTATGTCTACATAGGGAGTATAATCTACGATTCTGTTTACCCTTTGGGGGCCCCTCGCAAAATAATATTTCTCCTTTACAGCATGAGGGGCAACGACTTCCAGTTGTTCGGGATAATCCTTGCTACCAGATTGCCAACAAGCTGCCTCAACGGCTTTTGCGGTGACATAATGATCCGGATTCTCTTCATAATGTCCCCAAGGATCGTAGCAAAGGATCGTGTCGACCTTGAGTAAGCGGAACAAAAAAATCAACCTCGCTTTTAACTCCTGAATATTGTATTCTTCCATCCTGTGGTTGCGGTAGCCCAAATCGTATACTTTTTTCATGCCCAACACTTTGGAAGTGGCTTCGTTTGCGATTTCGTTGTTGCGGATCACCTCGCCCACCGTGGCTCCCCTCCCCGCAGCATCGTCATTGGAAGTTCGGATCATGTAACCTGTGTAACCCTCTTGTATGAGTTTTGCCACAGTACCTCCGGCAAAAATGGGAATGTCATCGCAATGGGGCTGAATGGCTGCCAGCACCTTGCCATGGTGGGGCTTTCCAGATTGGGGTCGCTCGATGTATACCTCCTCTTGGGCAGAGGCAACTGCTTTGGGAGGCGTATTACTACTTTCCAGACTCGACGGAACTCCTAAGGTCTTGGCCTGCGCCACAAAGGGCATAAAAGTACCCGCCATAAGGGATTGCACGATAAACTTTTTTCTATCCATTTTCATTCATTTTGGTGGTTTTACCTGCTTTCAATGCTTTTTTAAGATTCTAATTTAGTTATTATAAATCTTTGCTTCAAATCATTCTTTTGATTCGCAAGAATACTCTATGTCCAAGTCCTTTCTAATCTTGGAAAATGCGATAGATATTTGGGTTTCTACCGTTTTTACAGAAATTTCTAAGACCTCAGAAATTTCTCTGTTCGTCAGTCCTTCCTTCTTGCTCATTACAAAAATTTCCTTGCATTTATCGGGCAATTTTTCAATACTCTTTTTGACAAGCAAAAGTTTTTTGTCAAAATCTTGTGTGTCTTCAATTTCCCCCATGATCTGGTTGAGCGTCACTATATACTTTTCCTTGAGCTTGTGAATCGATTTATTTTTGTGATACTGATTGATAAACTTGTTGTAGGTGGATCGATACAGAAAACCCTCGATAGAATACTGTTCATCTATTTTTTTTCGATGTTCATAGGTGCTGATAAAAACTTCTTGAACGATGTCTTTTGCCAAGGCATAATCTCCCAACAAACTGACCGCATAAGAAAAAAGTTTTTTGCTGTATTGGTCAACCAATTCGGCATAGGCATTTTCATCTCCTCGCTTTAATCGCTTTATGAAGTTTTCATTTTTGTGCATCGCCCTAAATTAATTCAATTTTTTTTAGGGGTATTGATTTTGAAATTTGTAATGGATAAAACGAATCATGAATACGTTAGAAAAATTAACGGTAAAATTTATCAACCAAGATGCAACACTGCAAGACTTGGAAATCTTGTATGAGCTTCTCAAATCTCCTGCAAATGAAAAATTTTTTAAATCTTTTATTCGCATCAACTTTTATAGTATTTATCTGATGAATGAAATCGATAAGACAGACATCAAAAAGGCACTAGAGAAGAAAATCAAATCTGAAAAAAACAAATACAAAGTCAGACGATTGATTTTCAAACCGCTGAAGTACGCCGCTGTGGCCCTAATCTTTCTCACTTTGGGATATTATTATCATTTGAATTCCGTTCAGTCTTCTGCCGACGAAAAATTATTGCTGAAAAAAGATCAAGTAGTTCTCAAAACCTCTACCGGTGAAAGTTATGTTTTGGATACAGAACAGCAGGTCGATATAGAACAACAGTTGAATTTGACCAAACGCTCCGATGAAATTGATTACAAAAACGCTGAAGAAGACAAAAAAGACAAATACCACACCATTTTTGTTCCCTATGGAAAGCGATACAACATTCGCTTGTCCGACGGAACAAAGGTTTACCTCAACTCGGGGAGCTCCCTAAAATACCCCGTTGTTTTTCAAAATAATCAAACCCGAAAAGTCGAGCTGGAAGGAGAAGCTTTTTTTGAAATTACCGAATCGTCAAACTTGTTTGTAGTGCAATCCACCAGCCTAAGTGTTGAGGTTTATGGGACAATCTTTAATTTTAAAAATTACCAAGAAGATCCTTTTTCCGATGTGGTGCTGGTCAAGGGCTCGGTCGGGATCAATACCGGTGAAAAAAGACCTGTATTCAAGCTTACTCCAGGGTTCAAAGGATCGGTCATAAAAGACAATAAATCGATTTCTAGCGAAAGGGTGAATACCAAATTATACACCTCTTGGATCGATGGAGAAATTGTGATTAGAAAAGAAAGTTTCGACCAGATTGTCGCCAAGCTGGAGCGAATCTATAACGTCTCTATCATCAATAACAAAACCACCGACAGCCAGTTGTTCAATGCAAATATCAATCCGGAAATGGAAACTATTGAAGAAGTGCTGATGTATTTTAAAGAAATCTATAAAATCAAATATCAGATCTATGAAAACAAAATAATCATCAATTAAAAAAAAGGGAGATAGTACCAGTATCTCCCCCTGAAGTAAAAACCGAACGTAAACCGATTTAAACCTTTGCAAAATTATGAAAAACAATCAAATCCGAGCTGTTGTACGATGTACAAATAGCATAAAGATGAAAGTGAGATTATCCATATTTTTATTTTTTGCTTTTATTTTTACTGCTACGGCTAACTCTTTTAGCCAAACGCAGATTTCACTCGATGTGAAAAACGAAAAAATTGTCAAGATTTTAGATGAAATCGAGGCAATGACTGATTTCAAATTTATTTATCGACTGGACATTTATGACTTTGACAAAAAAGTAACCCTTAAAGTCGAAAAAGAACTGATTAAAAATGTTTTAGATCAATTATTTGAAAATCAGATTGATTATAACATTCTGGATAAAAAAGTACTACTATTAAAGAAAAAAGAACTTGAACAAATTCAATCCAAAGTTAAACAAGTAGAGGAGCCAGAAGCATTACAAAAAACAATCAGTGGAACCGTAATCGATGGGGATGGAAATTTAATGCCTGGTGCTACCATCATCGAAGTAGGTACTCAAAATGGAACTACAACAGATTTTGACGGCAACTTTACGATGGTGCTCGAAAATGATCAAAGCAGCTTGGAAATATCGTATGTTGGCTATCAGAAGCAGGTGGTTTTGGTGGGTGATCAAAACCAAATTACAGTAAATCTCATCTCAGGGGCCTCTAATTTGGAGGAAATAGTCGTAACGGGATACTCCAGCGATATCAAAAGAAACCTCACTGGTGCCATTTCCAAAATCAGTACAGATGACTTGGCATTGTCCACCTCTACAAATCTATCCAAAGGCCTTCAGGGATCTGTCACTGGACTGGTCGTCAGACAAGGTTCTCCCCAGCCTGGATATGACGACAACCCCATTTATATTAGGGGTACAGGAACGTTTAACAACAGTGAAGCATTAATAGTTATTGATGGCGTTCCAGATAGACAAGGAGGTTTATCGCGACTCAATCCCGAGGAAATCGAATCAATAAGTGTCATCAAAGATGCAACGGCGGCAGTTTACGGTTCTCGTTCTGCCAACGGTGTAATTGTTGTGACTACTAAAAAAGGAAGACAGGGTAAAGTAGATATCAACTACTCCAGTGTAATAAGTTTCGATCAACCTGCTTTTATGCCTAAGGGATTAAACCGATTAGAATGGGTTACCTGGAACAAAGAAGCTTACGACTATATCGGTGGTTCACCTGATCCCATTTACTCAGATGCTGGGCTCCTTGCTTATCAAAATGGTAGTGCAGATGGATATATTTACCCCAATGGTAAGTCCATTTTCGAAATGGCATTTGATGAAAATTATTGGGCTCCGAGAAGTAAGCACAATTTGTCTTTTAGCGGAGGAAATGAAAAGACCAAATACTTTTTATCTGCCTCAATTCAAGATCAAGGTTCAGTCATTGTAGATGATATTTCTAAGTTTAAACAAGCCAATATTAGGATGAATCTTGAGCAGAAGTTGACAGACTTTCTAACATTATCTTCTAATATTTTGGTTAGAAAAGAAGACAACCTTTTGTGGCCTGGAGGAGATCCACGGTTTTGGGCTACACCTCAAAATACACCCAATGCTTTAGGAAGATTTTTGATTCAGGTGTATCAAAAAGGCCCTATGGCACAGGTCTATTGGCCAAATGGGGCTAAAACATCTAATGCAGCCTATATTGATCAGGTTAAGGGTGAAGGAGGTCGAACAAACACTAATAACCTTTATGTACAATCTAATTTCGATGCCATCATAAAAATCCCTTCAATCAAAGGCTTACAATTAAAAACAACCGTTGCATTAGATAATGCTTATACCTATAGAAAGAAATTAACTAAGCCCATTGAAGTTTTTAATCTAGCCTCTGGAGGAACAGACGCTTCATCTTTAGTACCAGCAACTTTGGGTTCTGATATTAACCTTGCACAATATTCTACGGTAGGTATTAATAAGTTGTTCCAAGGGATTGTGTCTTACGATACTAAAATCAATGACCATGAAATAAAATCCCTTTTTGGTGTTTCTAGAGAAGAGAGCAACATACAAGATTTTTGGACATTCAGATCCAATCTGATTTCTGCTAACACAGATGTGTTGTCTCAAGGAGAATTTGGTACAGAACAAAATGACGGTGGGGAATTTGCAACCGCTAGGATGAATTATTTTGGAAATATAAATTACAGTTATAAGGATAAATATTTCCTTCAACTATTAACTAGATATGACGGGTCTTACCTGTTCCCAGAGAGTACTAGATATGGTTTCTTCCCTGGCGCATCTCTAGGATGGGTGATTTCTGATGAAAAGTTCATGAAAAACTCTCCGTTCGACTTCTTAAAACTTAGAGCAAGTTATGGAGAGCTAGGGAACGATGGTGTACCTGCCAATCAATTTTCTTCTACATTTTCCTCAGGGGTTTATGTTCTCGGTGAAGGGGCTAATGTTTACACCACTCAAACGCTTAATGAGGCAAGAATTGGAAATCCAAATATCACATGGGAGGTTGCTAAAAACACAGACATCGGAATTGAAGGAGCTCTTTTTAATAATCGTTTGAGTTTTGAAATCGATTACTATGAAAGCAACCGTAATAATATCCTTACAAAGCCTTATGGGTCAATCGCTGATATCACGGGTATAGTGCCACCTTATGAAAATATTGGAAAAACCACCAATAAAGGATGGGAATATACATTAGGGTATAAAACAAGTTTAGGTGATCTTGACATTAATACCACAGCGTTTATTTCAACTAATAACAATATTTTAGTTTTTGCTGACGAACCAAAAGGTTTAGATCCTGCGGTCTCTCGAGAAGGTAGAAGAATTGGCGCATGGAAATATTGGGATGTCATCGGGGTATTCCAGAATCAAGCCCAAATTGACGCACATCCAGTAGACCATACTTCAGTTGGTGTGGGTGCCACAAGACCTGGAGATTTAATCATTAAAGACGTTAATGGGGATGGAGTGATCAATACTTATGATTATAAGTTTACAGACGGAAGTGTTATTCCTAAAATGACAACCTCTTTTAATCTTCAAATGAACTATAAGAAATTCGATTTTACTGCAAAACTTTATGGAACCTTTGGAGGTTACATTGATCAATTACATGGAAACGAAGCTTTCCTTTCTAAATATGTTTATGATAACAGATGGACAAAAGAAGGTGACCAATCAGAATTTGGCAGGGCACTTCATTTTGGAGGTAACCCATATACCGGTTTAATGATTGCTAAAACGGATCACATCAAACTACAGTATTTAGAACTTGGATATAATCTAGATTCGAGTGAATTAAATAAGATCTTTGGAATCAACAGCATTGATAATTTGAGACTTTTTGTGAATGGAAATGATCTATTCTACAAAATATTTGATGATAAACTTTGGTCGCATCCAGAATCGTTTACTGGAGATTATGACAATGGTTATGGGGTTCTTGAACAGCTACCTCCGTCAGAAACCTTGTACCAAAAAGGAACATTATCCTTCGCAAATCAATCTATTTCATTCGGTTTAAACCTTAAATTTTAATACAATGAAAAATTACATTTATATACTATTAGTCTTTTTTCTGTTTTCTTGTACAGATGACTTTCTTGAGATTGCTCCAAAAACAGAACTTACCTCTGAAGTCGTATTCGACGACCCATCATTAGCAGAAAAGGCCGTTTTGGGAGTATATCGTGGACTGTGGGAGGTCGATGGGTTTGAAAACTTTAACACTTTTCACAACGCGGTTCTTGTAGACGAGGCAGTGTTTAATGGGCATGTTTTTTCATGGCTTACGGTATGGTGGGAAGGTAATATTTCTGCTGACAATCCTTTTGGATTGGGAGGTTTTGGTGGATATGGCCATGACAGAAAAAATGTGCAAAGATGGGATCACCTTTACAAATGGATTCGTCAGGCAAATTTAATGATTGAAGGGCTTACAGATTCTACTTTAGAGGATGCCTTAAAAAACAAATTACTTGGAGAAGCATATTTTCTAAGAGCAATTTATCATTATTATGTATGGATTCACTTCGGAGGAGCATCTTTAGTTGATAAAACCTTTGTGGCAAATGATGATCTTTCAAGTTATAGTAGAAGCTCATTTGCACAAACGGTAGAATTTATCATCTCCGATTTGGATACTGCTTTTGGTTATCTCGATGGCAAATCTTTGGAAAGAGGTAGAACTAATGCTTCTGCTGCTTTGGCCTTAAAATCTCGAGTATTAACCTATGCAGCGAGTGATTTGTATGAGCCGACTAAAAATGACAAACCCCTTCATTCGAGCTACGAACACAAGGAACTCATTATGTATCATGGAGATAATCTTCCAGATGTTGCAAATTCACAACAACAGAGATGGCAAAGAGCTAAGGCTGCTAGTTTGCAAGCAATGAATTATAATTCAGGTTATCAATACCATTTGTCATACTCTGCTCCAGTTGATAAGGATGCAGCATATAATATTTATAATGACTTGTACTCAGCTGGATCCATGCAAGAAGCCACTTTTGAGCGAGTTATTGATAAGAGCTATGATACAGACCCATTGGGTTGGGGCTCTCTGGCAGTCAATTGGTGGTATGGGCCTGGTGGTTACCATTACGGAGATGGTGCTGGTGCCGGCCTATCCGCAACTGCCCCTCACAATGAATTTGCAGATGATTTTCAATATGCAGAAGATACCAATGGAGACGGTATCATTGATGTAGCTGAGGATTTTAGTTGGACCAATAACACTCACACTACTAGACCTTTTAAAAATAGAGATCCTAGAATGGAAGCTACCATTGGAATAGAGGATGGTAGATGGTTAGGCCCTCGTTATTATGATTGGCAGGTTGGTTCGAATCCATATTTCAGAGCTGTTGATAATTCTTCAACAGGTAGAATGCAATTAGGTAAGTATGAAATGCCTGCTAGTGGATCTTTTGATGCCGGAACAGTTCATGGACTAGATAATATGATTGTTGGTAATATTGATGTACAAGCAGGCTATAGTCACAAGAAACACTTAAGTCACACGCCTGATCCAAATCTAGGTTCATTTGCTACTTGGTGGACATCAACTCCTCAGGTAATCCTTAGACATACAGAAACAATATTAAATTATGCTGAAGCATGTATTGCCCTTGGCGAGGAAGGTGAGGCAAAAAATCATTTGAACAAAATTAGGTTCAGAGCTGGTATGCCTGCTATATCTGAAACAGGAAAAGCTCTTCTAGCCCGATACATAGCCGAAAGAAAATTAGAGTTAAGTTATGAGGGTCATAGATTTTATGATGTTAGAAGATGGGGAATTGGTCCTGATCTGACAATGCATGGTGTTAAAATCTCTGGAAACTTAAAATCTGGAGTAGAGCCATTTGATTTCTATACCGGATATGATGAATCCAAATATGATTATACCTATGAAACATTCCCGATTGATTATTATGATGTAATTGTATTCCCAGATAAATACTATTTCCGACCTATTGAAACAACTATTTTACAAAAAAATCCCAATTTAATTCAAAACCCTGGGTATTAATCAAGTTTAGTTAGTAATTAAAAGAATACCTGTTCGCAGGTATTCTTTTTTTTTGGAGTTTTCTAAAAAATAAAATGTCTATCTGGGATCTTAATGTTTCGATTCATAACATGCTTTTGTCCTAAATCATCTATTTTGCTCCAGATCCTTTTACAAATCGACCAGGAAAAGCACCACTGTGTTGACCATTCTTTAGTACAGCCACACCATTGACCCACACATGCTGTACCCCAGTGGCATATTGTAAGGGATCATCGAAGGTAGCGTGATCGGTTACCGTCTCAGGATCAAAAACAACCAAGTCGGCATAATTTCCCACCTTCAACAAGCCTCTTTTTTCGATGCCCAAATTAGTGGCAGGAAGGTGAGCCAATTTTCGCACCGCCTCTTCCAACGATATCAGGCCTTCCTCTCTGGAAAACTTGCCGAGGACCCTGGCAAAGCTTCCAAAAGCTCTGGGGTGGGTTCTGAAATTAATGCTAATGTCCGAATAAGTCCCCGCATCCGAACAAAAAGAAACCCAAGGCAATTGAATTTTCTTTCTAATATTGTCCTCAGACATGCTAAAGTAAATGCATTGTATACGACTATCATCTTCCACCACAAGGTCAACAATGGTTTCCTCGGGGGAGGTTCCCCGCTCTTGGCTGACCTGTGCAATGGTTTTACCACGATATAGTGCATCCATATCCTCCTTGTTGAATCCCACCATCAAAATACCCTCAGCGGGTTGGGCTTCCAACTCCTTGGCAATCTCCAGCACAACCGCTTTTTCGCGAATCCCAAAGGGGCCGAGCGCACCGGGATCATCCCCACCGTGCCCAGCATCAATCACAACCACCACATTGCGACGAGCATCAACCTCGTCCCTCATTGTTTGCACTGGCGAACTGGCTTGGGTATTTTTTGGAAATAGATCAACCACCAGCCGGTCGCCATACTGTTCATTGCGCTTTAACAGAAAACTCCGCGGC
>CAZGUB010000008.1:0-22433 GCA_964528935.1 uncultured Flavobacteriaceae bacterium
CCAAAACCAGTTTGAGACCGAATTTGTCAGTTCCAATTCTACCATCGAAGGCATCGCCAATTCGCTGGCAGAGTACTACACTTTCTACGATGGCAATACCAACCTGATCAACAAAGAACTTGAATTGTACAAATCCATTACCCGCGAAGAAATCCGCAAGGTCGCCCGACAATACCTCAACCCCAATCAACGATTGGAACTTCACTATTTACCTCAACCCGAAAACCAAGAAAAATGATTAGAGCCCTAATACTTTTGATCTGCATAGCTTTTTTAAGCCAAACACAAGCCCAAGTAGACCGTTCGGTCCAACCACAACCCGGTCCCGCCCCGGAGATCAATTTCGGTACGCCCAAAAAACACCAATTCAAAAACGGACTGACCCTTTTGGTGGTGGAAAACCACAAACTGCCTCGGGTTTCTGTCTCCCTTCGCATAGACAACCCCCTTGATACAGAGGGGGAAAAAGCCGGGGTATCGGATCTGCTCAGCAGCATGATGGGCAAGGGATCCAAAAATATTCCCAAAGATGACTTTGATGAAGAAATCGATTTTATGGGGGCTCGCCTAAACATTAGTTCCAGCGGAGCCTATGCCGGTTCATTAAAGCGGTATTTCCCTAGGGTATACGAAATGATGGCCGATGCCGCCCTAAACCCCCACTTTCTGCCCGAGGAATTTCAAAAAGAAGTAGATAAAACCCTAGAAGGAATCAAATCCAGTGAGAAAGACGTCAAAACTGCTGCCAGAAGGGTGGAAAACCTGCTCTCCTATGGTTCGGATCACCCCTATGGAGAGTACATCTCTGAGGAAAGTATCAATAAAATTACCCTCGACGATCTACAAAAACGCTACTATAAAAATTTCAATGCCCAAAAAGCCTATGTCATCATCGTAGGAGATATCGACTTTGACACAGCCAAAGACCTCACCGAAAAATACTTGGGACAGTGGGACAAAGGCCGTATAAATGCTACTGAATTTGCCGCACCCCAAAACGTTCATCACACCCAAATAGAATTTGTGGAAATGCCCAATGCCGTACAATCCGAAATTTCGGTATTGAATACCGCAGAATTGGACAGAAACAATCCCGACTATTATGCGGTGATCATCGCCAACCAAATTTTGGGCGGCGGAGCCGAAGCCCGATTGTTTTTGAATCTCAGGGAAGACAAAGGATATACTTATGGATCCTACTCCCGATACACCATAGACCACAAAACCAAATCCCGATTGCGGGCTTTTGCTGCTGTACGAAACGCCGTAACCGACAGCGCCGCGGTTCAACTGCTCTACGAGATAAACCGGATGAGCAAAGAATTGGTAAGCGATGAAGAGCTGAATCTTGTCAAAGAAAAATATGCCGGCTCCCTCATTCAATCGATGGAGAATCCCGAAAATATTGCCAACTATGCCTACAACATCCAAACCCAAAATTTGCCTGCCAATTTTTATAACCAACTGCTGATTAACATTCAAAAAGTCAACAAAGAGGATATTTTGGAGGTCTCCAAAAAATATTTTGATTCCGGCAAAATGCGGGTCGTAGTCACCGGAAAATCCGCCGATGTATTGACCCCGCTGGAAAATATTTCGTTCAACGGAAAAGCCATAAAGGTCAACTATTACGACAAATACGGCAAGTCAACCGAGCGACCCGAACTCTCAAAACCCCTTCCCGAAGGCATCTCGGTCAAGTCCGTGATCGAAGGATATCTCCAAGCCATTGGCGGTACGGAAAAGCTGGCTGCTATCAAAACAAAAACAACCCTTTCCGAAGCCAACATGCAAGGAATGACCCTTCAGATATCCAACAAACAAACCGCCAAAAAACAAATGCTGTTGGAAATTAGTATGATGGGCAATGTCATGCAAAAAACGGTATTGAACCAGACCAAAGGATACAACGAAATCCAAGGTCAGAAAATAGCACTCCAAGAGCAAGAACTGGAAAACACCCTCCGGGATGCCGGTATTTTTCCTGAGCTGGAGGTCGATTACAATCAGATTTCCCTCAAAGGAGTCGTATCCCTCGATGGGGTAGATGCCTACGAGATTCAGTGGTCCGAAAACAAAACCGTTTACTACCGAGTGGCCGATTTTCTCAAAATCCAATCGGTAGAAAATTCAGAAATGCAAGGTCAAGTCATTTCCGCAACCACCCTCTACAAAGACTACAAAGCCATAGAAGGAATACTGTTTCCCCATGTGGTCGCCCAAGACATGGGATCACAAAAAATCGACTTTCATGTAAAATCAATAACACTAAATGAACTAATGCCCGATAGTTTATTCAATTAAAAATAGATACTAAAAATAATTCTTTATGCATAACAATTAATTTTTCCGTTAACCAAAATAATATTGTTATTTTGATAGTATATTCACTTTTTGTAGCAGTGTTTTTAGCTTTAGAAGCTATAATCGATTTGGTAATCAATATGATCAGTAGTTGACTTTTTGGAGATTATATTTATCACATATTTTTTAAAAAATTTAGAAGTATAATTTAAGTTTTAAAACTTAAATTTTAAAAAGATCTCACTTCCTGATTTTTGAACTTCTACGTCATTTGCAGCTCCCCTAAAGTCATATGCATATGCAATCGATAATCCAAATTTTGTGTTAATTATTGCCATTACGTTCATGTATCTGGTGCTTTTATATCCTCCTCCAATTTCAAAGATTCCCTTATAATCATATGTACTTCCAACATGGAGAGTATTTCCTATTCCTGGTATAATTTTAGAACTAAAAAAAGGATTAAAAAATGAGTTCAATATACCTGAACTAATTTTGTATCCAGCAACAAAATAAGTAGATGGTTTTTCATCGCTAATAAAAGATTGATTATCGGTATATTTAATTGGATTCAAAAAATTTGGAACCGACAAAGCCATATAAAACCTTTGGGTTGTATATAAAAAACCAAAGCCTAAAAGTGGATAAGTTTCTTTAATAATTTCAGGTATAGCCTCATTTGGAGTATTTATAAGTCGTTGAATTTCATTTACATCTGTGAATTTGGTGTGAGCACCTGCTTTTAGTCCTAATGATAATGACTTGCCCTGCCCTAGTTGAAGTAGATAGGCGGCATCAATCGAGTATAAAGTTCTTTCGTCTATAAAAACTTTATTATTAAAAAAAGACACTCCAAAGATGAATTTTTTTTAGGTATGCCGCTGTAATAAAAATAATTCATCTTTGGGGCGTCTTTAACCCCCTGCCATGAGGATCTAGTCGTGAAAGAAAATACCCTGCCCTCAGAGCCAGCAAATGCTGGATTAAATCCATTCATGTTAAATCGCTCCATCAAAAGATTTTCATTCACTTGGGCAATCAAAAAATCAGAAAAACAAAATAATAGTAGACATAAAATTTTAATGTTTTTCATTATGACCTAATTAAATATGTAAAGCCAACCTTGTTCTACAGTAGATTCATCTCCACGATCAATAACATAGAAATAAGGTCCAGTTGGAAGAGTTTCTCCATTCATATTGGTTCCTCCCCAATCATTTTTATAATTCCATGATTCATAAACTATCAACCCTGAAGGGCTATAAACTTTTACATTAGCCGAAGGATATTTTTCTATATTTATTATTTTCCACTTGGATTCTTCTCCTTGCTCATTAGGAGTCAGTAATTCAGACACAAAAATTGGTATTACAACTTCTCCATTTTTATTTGTTATTGGATTCTCAGGATAGCCATCATTATTATCATCTAAATCAGCATTATCTCCAATGCCATCTCCATCTGAATCTTTGCTTTCATTTGGATCAGTTGGGAAAGCATCGTAATCATTAAATACCCCATCATTGTCGGCATCTATATCAGAATTGTCTCCAATTCCATCTCCATCAGAATCAAAACATTCGTTTTCATTTAATGGGAAAACATCCTCTTGATCAATACAACCATCATTATCATCATCGGAGTCGATACAATCTGGAACTCTATCTTTATCAAAGTCCTTTGGTATGGATAAATTAGAATTTGGATCAGATCCGCAAGCTATTTCAGCTTCATCTAAATATTCATCATTATCATCGTCCTGATCAAGATTATCTCCTATATGATCACTATCATTATCAAACCATTCCGAGGGATCCAATGGAAATGCATCAATCGCATTAGGGTAGCCGTCATTATCTAAATCATCATCTTTACAATCTGGCACTTGGTCAGAATCAATATCTTCCGGATAATTATTAGAGTTTAATGGGTCTGTTCCACATATTCTCTCTTGCTGATCCGTAAATCCATCATTATCATCATCTATATCCTGGTTATCAGGAATTCCATCTCCATCTGAATCGAGGGTCTCGGTAAAAGTTTCATTTATTGAGGATTCCTGATTTTCCTGAGCAGTATAATTAGAATCATCTTGATAATCTATATTAACTATTGTATTGGAGGCTGTTACAATTACAAGATCGAGTCCAAGATCCTTAACCTCCTTTATTTTTATATCAACTTCTTGATCATCAGAACATCCAGAAGTATATGCTGTAACATCGCTAGGAGTTTCAGGACAAAGATCAACAGAATCTGCAATCCCGTCAAGGTCACTATCTTCAATACCTAAAGGGGTCGATCGAATGTACTTATATCCACCTCCCATAGATCCTCGAGACCATTCTTCAATCCTCATTTCAAAATAAATATTTTCTGAAATTAAATGACCTATATATCTTTTTGAATAATCCTCTCGAATTTGATTATCACTTCCAAAAATATTGCTCCAATTATCATAATCTAGAATAACAGGGTTGTTCTCATCAAGATTTCCCAGAGCCCATTCAACATCATTGGTTTGTCCAGAAGTTTGATTGAAACTTTCTTCCTTAGCTAAATTAAATAATCCAGAAGTAGATCTCGCTAATTCAACTTCAGGTGTGAGACTATCATGGTTCTCTTTTCTTGTCCAATCTGCATATATAATTTTTTTAAATCTTACTTTTTTTCCCTTCCAAATAATTGGAGGTGTTTGGGAATCACTACATCCGTTCTGATCAACTAATTCTCCTTCAGGAGTATCTGGGCATAAATCAATTCCATTTACCACTCCATCTTTATCATCGTCAAATTGACTTATTGAGCAACCAAAATTATCGGCGATTTCTTCCTCTGGGGTATCTGGGCACTGATCAATCGAATTTGGCACACCGTCAAAATCATCATCTATTTCTCCAGATGGAGTACTTCTCTGATATTTTAAATATCCATTTCTTTGTCCCCACTCAATAAATTTAAGATTTAAAAAGATATTTTCAGACTTTAGGTGAACAATAAAGTTTATGTTAATAGATTCATATGTCCTTCTTCCCTCAAGCCTCATAATCTCTCTCCAAGACATGAAATCTAACTCATTAATTAAGGTGCTACTTGTAAGATAACCAACAGCCCATTCAGTATCCACGGTTGATCCAAAACTTGATTCTTGGGCAATATTGAATAGTCCCCTTCTGTCTTGTCTGGTTAAAATCACATTTGGTGTAAGGCTGTCCTGATTTTGAGTTATGGTCCAATCGGTATTTGCCTGTTTTTCAAATATAATTGAGGGCCCATTCCAAAAAACAGCTTTGACTTGACTGTCTGAACATCCATTTTGATCAACAATCTCATTTTCTGGAGTATCAGGGCATAAATCATATAAGTCAATAACTCCGTCTTGATCTTGGTCTTTTTGGTTTTCAGAACACCCATCAATATAAGAAATTTCATCTTCCGGTGTATCTGTACAATTGTCAATTGAATCATCAACTCCATCACTGTCTATGTCATTGATATTTATGGGAGTAGAACGTTCGTAAGTAAAAGACATTGAACTTTCACTCCAATCAGTAAATTTAAGTTCAAAATAGATGTTCTCGTTAAGGAGGTGTACAACCATATTCTCACCTATCATATTTTGAACACCCCCTAAATTACCTCTTAGATCATTTAAAGTTTTGAAATCTAATGAGGATAAATTATCTAATGTACCTAATGCCCAATTTGAGTATAGTGGACCTCCAACCCTTGATGTATATGAATCTTCGTACTTAGCATTAAACAACAAATTCGAACCAGAGTTTGACCTTGTAAATTCCGATACAACGGTCAGACTATCTTTGTCAGTCTGCCAACTGGTATTCTTATCTTTTTTGAAAATCACATTTGGACCGGTCCAGAGCTGAATTAATGGGCAGCCTTTTTCATCAACTGAATAACCAATTGGCGTCATTAGGCATTGATCAAGAATATCAAGTACGCCATCTTGATCTTGATCCGCTTGTGAAGGATCGCATCCAGTTGTAAGGGCTGTTATATCCGATGATGTCTCTTCACATTGATCTATTGAATCAGGAACCCCGTCTGAATCAGTGTCGTCAATGTTTTCAGGTGTTGAGCGAGTATAGCTAAATCCTCCCCCTTGGGCTTCATCTGTCCATTCATTAAAGGTGAGATCAATATATATGTGATCAGATATTAAATGTAAGATCATTGGCTTGTTAAGAGCTTGGGTAATATTTCCATTAGCTTTCATGTGATCCCTCCATGGACGGTATGTTTGAAGTAAAGGATTTCCATCCTCTAAACTTCCATAAGCCCATTCCGTATCAATTGTCGATCCATATGATGATTCTTGGGCAATGTTAAACAATCCTCTTTTATTTTTTCTTGTAATAATAACATTTGAAGTTAGACTGTCTTGGTTAATTGATAAAGTCCAATCAGCTCCGTCATACTTCTTGAAAATTACTTTTTTACCTAACCAAAGGGTAGGTGATTTTTGAGAAGATGAACACCCTCTTTCGTCAACCTCCTCCCCAATAGGGGTTTCTGGGCAGTAGTCATCCAAATCTGGTATTCCATCAAAATCAGTATCCAGCTCTTTCTCACTACATCCTGTTACAAGATAAATTTCATTTGGGTCACAATACTCAGTTGAAGTAGTTGGTGAATTTGTGTCAGTTTCATCCTGATTTGAGTTAGTGTCAGTTGAAGTGTTTGCTAAAATAGATAAAACATTATAGGAAATGATAATACTTGACTCAAAAGCATTTCCTTGAGCATCAAATACAGAAGCAGAATTTGGAGTCAAAATAATTTTTTCATCTCCAGAAATTTCAATATTCGTGTCGAAATAAAATTTAATTTTCTTACCCTCGACTATCATATCTGTTGGCGAATTTCCGAAAAATGATGCAGTACCTCCAGATATTGACATTGTAAAATCGTCAATAGAAATTATATCTGAAACTGTAGATGTACCACCATAAATTGACTCACTAAAATTTATTTCTAAAGTATTTGAAACAATACTAGAATTTGATACAGTCTCAGAGATCAAATTAGAGTTTAAGACAAAAGGAAATTCAACAATTGAATTATAATTGTTCAATATTTCCTGATGTGACAATACTTTGTTGTAAAGTCTATATATTGGAATAAAACCATCGAAAGCATTTGATGCAGATAATCTCCCCATTTGATTTGGCGGATTGAAAGTGTCATCCATTTCATTTCCTAAAATCAAAGTTCCACCTTGTAAAATTGAAACTCCTGGATTTATTTTTCCAGTAAACACCAGTTTCCCATCAATATATAATTTTTCCTCTCCATTCGCTCTGTCAGATGTTCTAACAAAATGATGCCATTCACCATCATCAATTGCAACTCCTGATGAAATATTATTATTTTTCCCTAATGATGCACGAGAAAAAATTTGAATATTGTCAGTATCCATCAAAACAGATTGATTGTCGTTTCCTGCTACATTATATGCTTTAAATGCTCCTAAATTATTTACCGATGTTTTTAGATAATATTCATCAGAGAACTTTTCAGTTGGATGAGAAAAATTATTAATAAAAAAGTATTTCTCAGTCTGGTTACCCTCGAAAGTAAATCCGTTAGTGTTATTAAATGTTGGGCTACCAACAATTGATAGGTGGTTCCCATTCCCTGAAATATCATTCCAATAGGATCCGCTTCCATTGTAGGAGTCTTCAATTAATGAATTAAGGTGAATCACTAGGCCATTTACTGTCACTTCAGATGAGGTTGCTGAAGTAGGAGTTTTATCTATCTCTGATTCATCACCCTCATTAACTATGGACTTCATGTATTCTGGATCTATTTCACACAGACATTGATCAATAGTATCATCAACTCCATCTAAATCGGAATCTACAATTTCATCTGGTGTACTCCGAATGTATGTGAAACCTCCCTTACCACCAACTCGTCCTCTTGACCATGATGTAAATTTAATGTCTAAATATATATTATCATCTTGGAGATGCATCACCAAATCTTTATCCACACCCTGGTGTGTGCTCCCCCAGGTTCTCATTGCATCTCTCCAACTTTTAAAATTTAATTTACTAGGGTCTAGGCCAGATCTTGTTTTGATTTGATTAAGCGTTCCAACTGCCCATTTTGTGCCCTGGGTTGAACCATAACTTGTTTCCTTAGCAATATTAAATAGCCCGCGATTGTCTTGTCTTGTTAAAATTACATTTGAAGTTAAACTATCTTGATTGATCTTATTTAACCAATCAGAATCATCCCTTTTAATAAATTTTACTTTTTTTCCAGTCCACAAAACAATGGGTGTCTGACCCTCAGCACAACCTTTTTCATCAACTAAAGCGCCATCTGGTGTATCTGGACATAAATCATTTAAATCGTAAACACCATCACCATCTTTATCTGTTTGACTTACTGAGCATCCAAAAACGTTCGCTGTTTCACTAGGGGGCGTGTCTGGACATTGATCAGAAACATCTGGAACTCCGTCTTGATCCTGATCATCAAGGCCTAGGGGAGTCCCTCTTTCATATGCAAACCCTCCTCCATTATTACTCTTTGTCCAATGTAATAGTTTAACATCAACATAAATATTATCAGAAATCATATGCATAACAAATGTTCTTCCTACATTTTCGTGTGTTCTTCCAAGGGATCTGAAAGCATCCTTCCATGACATAAATACCAAATCATTTAGATTTGATTCTTCAATAGAGCCCACAGCCCATTCTGTGTCTAGAGTAGATCCATAACTAGATTCTTTAGCAATATTAAATAGTCCCCTATTACCTTTTCGAGTTAAAATTACATTACTTGTAAGGCTATCTTGATGTTTTGAATCATTATAATCAGCATGGTCTTTTTTCTCAAAATAAACCTTTTTACCTGTCCAAAGAATTGGTGATTTTTGACTAGAGGAACAACCATTTTCATCTACTTGCTCTATTTCGGGGGTGTCAGGGCAAAGGTCAAGATTGTCTGGAACTCCATCTCCATCACTGTCTAAAGAATCCACTGGACACCCATTCTGTAAAACGGTAGTTCCAGAGGGGGTATTCGAACATTCATCTAACAAATCTGGAACACCATCACCATCAGAATCCTCAATACTTTCGTTTGATCGTCTGACATATGAAAATCCTCCTCCAGGTTTATTTCTTCCACTATCCCATGAAAGGAATTTAAGATCAAAGTAGGTATTGTGATCAATTAAATAAACAACCATTTCTTTTCCTACAACTTGATAGGTGCTTCCATTTGTTCTAGCTGCATCCCTCCATGACATGAACTCTAAATTTTCTATTCCATCTGAAGTTTTTCCAAGGGCCCATCTAGTTCCACTTGGGCCTTCATATGAGGAATTGTATGAGTTTTCCGCTGAAGAATTAAATAGCCCTCTATTATCTCCCCTTGCAAAAGTAATGCCGTCTAAGATATGATCAGTATTGGCAACTAAAGTTGGATCTGCATATGGAGTTTTTTTGAAAAGTATTTCTGGACCTGTCCATATAATATAATTACATCCTTTCTCATCTACTGTTGCACCTGCAATGGTGTCAGGACACAGATCTAAATCATCTGTTATACCATCTTGATCTGAGTCCATTTCACTTAACAAACATCCACCTATAGTAACCGGTACTACTAAATTTTGATTATCACATGGGTCTACTTCATCATCTACACCATCATGGTCAGAATCGTTCATATTATTTGGTGTAGAGCGTATATATGTCAACCCTCCTCCTCTATCATCTTGAGCATAGTCAATAAATTTAATGTCTAAATAAATATTATCTGAAACTAAGAATAAGACCAAATCCTTATCAATTACAAATACATCTTTAAATGGCTTAAATTCTAATTCGCTTAAATTATCATCAGTTGTTCCTTCTGCCCACATTGTGTTTTTTGGAGTTCTTGCTGATGAGTTAAATTGATTTTCTTGGGCAAGGTTGTATATGTCGTATTTAAATTGTCTAGTTATAATGAAATTTTCAGTCAGACTGTCTTGGTGATGTTTGACTCTCCAATTGCTATAATTTAATTTCCTAAAAATCACTTTGGGGCCCTTCCAAATTTGAGCTACTTGTTGATTTGAAGAACACCCGTTTTCATCAACTTCATCTCCTAAGGGAGTATTTTCACATAAGTCTTTGAAATCAGAAATTCCATCCTGGTCCTCATCTTTTTGATAAATTGAACATCCATCCAGATAAGAAGTTTGACTATCTGGTGTATCAGAGCACTGATCAAGATCATCTGGGACTCCATCTAAATCCTGATCATTTTCATAATAGGGTGTTGACCTTTCATATGAAAATCCACCACTAACTCCTTGAATAGCATTCCCTCTAGACCATGACAAAAATTTAATATCAATATATATATTCTTGGACACAATCTTTAACACCATATCATGACCGACACCATTATAAGTAGAACCCCAAGATTTCATAGTTTGGATCCAGGTTTTAAATTTTAGATTTCCAACTCCATCCTCAATCTTACCTACAGCCCATCTTGTATCATCGGGAGAAGAATCTCTATCATACTGAATCTCTGAAAAAGCATTGTATAGTCCTCTTTTATCCCCTCTGGTCAGTATTATCTCATCAATTATTTTATCCCTATTTTCAGGTAAAGCAAAGTTTGTATTGTCTTTTTTCTCAAAAATAACTTTTGGGCCTGTCCAGAGAATTACTTCGGGACATCCCTTTTCATCAACATCTAGCCCTATCGGTGTAGATGGACATTCATCCAAATAGTCATAAACTCCGTCAAGATCTCGATCAGTTACAAATGGAGAACATCCGTTAGGATAAACCATATGTCCATATGGAGTATTAGGACATTCATCAACTATGTCAGCAACACCATCAAAGTCTGAATCTGTTTGGTCGAGTGGTGTACTTCTAATGTATGAAAAACCCCCTCCACCATTTCCTTCATTTCTCCCTTGAGTCCAACTTAAAAATTTAATATTGAAATAGATATCGGTTGAAATAAGGTGGACTACTAATGATTTTCCAACAAATTCATTTTGTCTATTATCATTTCTAAAAATATCAACCCAGTTTTTAAATTCAAGGTTTTCAATTCCATCAGTAATTTCTCCAATTGCCCACTCGGTATCTTTGGGATTATTATTTTGATATCCCCCCTCTTGTGCTATGTTAAACAATCCTCTTTGATCTTGTCGAGTAAAGAATACGTTACCAACAATACTGTCTTGATTTATCCTTTTTTTCCAATCTGCATAGTCATCCTTAACAAATAATACATTAGGACCAGTCCACAAAGTTGTCGTGATGCATCCTGTCATATCTACTCCAGCACCAAATGGAGTGGATAGACATTGATCCAAAATATCCAAAACTCCATCAAAATCCTCATCATTTTGATCGACAGTACATCCGTTAACATATGTAATCTCTCCGGCTGGAGATTCAGGGCATAAGTCATTAGCATCTGATACGCCATCACCATCTGAATCCTCTATTCCATTGGGAGTTGACCTTATGTAAGAAAATCCTCCATCTAAATCACCTTCTTGTCCTGACCTCCAGCTCAAAAACTTTAATTCTAAATAAATATTTTGTTGCACCAAATGAACTACCATATTCTTGTCCACGCCATCTTGCATCTTACCATTTCCAGTAGATCTCATTAAATCTCTCCATGTCATGAAAGATAGCTGATCCAAAAATTCGATATCTCCAAAAGCCCATTTTGTATGAATAGGACCCTCAACAGATGAGTTTGAGTTGTAGGAGTTTTCTTGAGCTATATTAAATAACCCTCTATTATTTTGTCTGGTAAAAATGTAATTGTCCGTAAGTTTGTCTTGATTCTCAGCCTTTGTCCAGTCTGAATTATCCTTTTTTACAAAAATTACTTTTGGACCAGTCCACAAAATAGGGGGGCTACATCCATTTTCATCAACAGTTTCACCTGGTAGTGTTTGAGGACATAGATCATCTTCATTGATTACTCCATCACCATCACTATCCAAGTCTATTATTTCACAACCAAAAATGGTCGCAGTTGCATAGGCAGGTGTGTTTGGACATTGGTCATATATATTTGCAATTCCATCTGAGTCATCGTCTTCAATATCAACTGGTGTTGTTCTGAAATATGCAAAGCCTCCTGTAGAATTGCTATTTCTACCATTAGTCCATTTTGCAAATTCAATTTCAAAATATAGGTTCGTTGAAATTTGATGAACAACAAACCTTTTTCCTGGAAGTTGAGAAGCTCTATAACCTTCATTTTCCATAGACTTTTTCCATGGTAAAAAGTTTAAACTAGTTAATTCATCATTAATTGTCCCTTCTGCCCATTCAGTATCCATGGGGCCACCAAGAGATGAATTATATTGATTTTCTTGTTGAGTATTAAACAATCCTTTATTATCAGCTCTTGTCAGGGTAAGACCGCTATAAATACTATCTTGATTATGAGGTTCTTTCCAGTTTACTCCATCTGATTTTTCAAAATATACCTTTTTTCCTCTCCAAATTATTGGAGAATTTTGTTCAGCAGAACAACCAAAATCGTCAACTTCAAGTCCTGGTCTAGTATCTGGACAATAGTCTAAAGTGTCAATTACACCATCGTTATCTTTGTCGGCTTGATAAATTGAGCATCCTTTGGTATTGGCAATTACTCCATTTTGAGTATCAGGACAAACATCAATATCGTTCGCAACCCCATCACCATCTAAATCCTCGATATTTTGAGGTGTAGATCTCATATATCCAAACCCTCCTCCACTGTTACTTCTTGACCAATTTGTAAATTTGAAATCAATAAAAATATTATGTTGAGGGATACTCATAACAAAATTATGATTTACAAGTTGAAAAGTGCTTCCAACGGATCTAACAGCATCTCTCCATGATGTAAAATCAAGATTTTCAATGCCATCAGAAATTTTTCCAACCGCCCAAAGTGTTCCGCTTGGAGATTTATGATAACTTCGATCATAATTAGCTTCAAGAGCTACATTAAATAAGCCTTGATTATTCCCTCTAGTAAGAATGACTTCAGCAAGAATCTTATCCTGAAACTCTGCTGAATTAAAATCATCATTGTCATTTTTCAAAAAACTTACCATAGGACCTGTCCATAAAACAGGTGGTAAACATCCGTATTCAGTAACAGTTTGACCGTGAGGAGTATCAGGGCATTGATCAATGTCATCCATCACACCATCATTGTCTCTATCCAAATCTGATAATAAACATCCATTAATATATACAGTTGTTCCTGAAGGGGTTCCTGAACACTCATCAATTTCATCATGAACCCCGTCACCATCTTCATCAGCTTGATAATTAGGTGTAGATCTCTCATAAGAAAAGCCACCGCCATCCCCATTATCAGAATAATCCAATAATCTCAGATCAAAATAAATATTAGTTGATAAAACATGAACAACATAGTCCTTGTCAACTATATTGGAAGAATTGCCTAATGAATTGAAAACATCCTTCATTTTTGCAAAAGATAGTCGGGTCAAATCTTCTTTTCCTGTTTCAGGGTCATATAACATACTGGTTTTACCAACAGCCCATTCAGTATCATATGGTCCTCCATATGTCTCATTATATTTTACCTGGCGTGCTTTGTTATATAGATGTTGATCACCTCTACTGAACCATAGAAATCTAGAAATACTATCAAGATTCTCGCGGCTATTCTCCGGTTGATTATCAAATTTTTGGAAAAATACTTTTGGACCTTTCCATATTTGTGCTTTATCTTCATTTTCTGAGCAACCAAACTCATCAACTTCTGATCCAATTCTGGTTGTTGGACATAAATCCTCAAAATCAGGAACTCCATCAAAATCAGAATCTTTTTGTTTTTCAGAACAGCCTGAGGTATAAGCCATTTGACCAGGTGGAGTGTCTGGACATTGATCTATATCATCACTTACTCCATCACCATCGGAGTCATTTTGGATATTGGGTGTTGATCTAGTATAGGAAAATCCTCCTACTCCAATACCTGAATTACCTCTTGACCATTTCTCAAAAGTTAATTCAAAATAAATGTTTTGATCCAAAACATGAACTACATATGTTTTACCAGGCACTTGATAAGTAGAGCCTGAGGTTCTAACAGCATCTCTCCAATTCTTAAAAACTAATTTTTTAGGATCAATTGTCCCAAAATTATAAATGTCTTCTAAAGTTCCTTCGGCCCATTCAGTGTTTTGAGGTGATTGTCTATTATTCCTATCATATTCATTTTCAAGAATTGAATTAAATAGTCCTCGATTATCCAATCTAGCTAATGTTAAACTTTCGGTAATAGAATCTTGATTTGAAATTAAATTTCCATCACTATCTGGTTCTTTTTCAAAACGAACCTTTTTACCATTCCAAATGGTAATCGGAAGTTGATTTTCAGAACACCCTTGATCATTAACATTTTCTCCTTCAGGTGTATATGGACATTTATCAAAAAAATCTGATACCCCGTCATCGTCAGAGTCAATTTGTTTTGAACTACAACCAAAGTAATTTACCTCTTCATTTAATGGTGTATCAAGACATTCATCCCACTGATCAGCAATTCCATCTTCATCCAAATCTAATGTACTAGAAACTGTACTTCTTAAATATGAAAATCCCCCACCAGTTCCATCATGATCATTTCTTCCAGTAGTCCAGCTCAAAAATTTGACATCAATGTATATATTATCTTCCTCTAGATATAAAACCATATCATGCCCAATTGCATCGTAAGTTTTTGATCCAAAAGACCTCATAGTTTGATTCCAAGAATTAAAACTTAACTGACTGATGCCATCTGAAATTTTACCCGCGGCCCATTTGGTTCCAATTGTAGAACCATAACTTGACTCTTTAGCAATATTGAATAATCCTCTAGTGTTTTGTCGAGTTAAAATAACATTATCGGTTAAATAGTCCTGATTTTCAGTTTGATTATAGTCTGAATTATTCTCCTTTAGAAAATATTTTTTTGGGCCTGTCCATAATGTTGGCTTTTCTTGAGAATCACTACAACCATTCTCATCAACCGTTTCTCCCTCTGGAGTGTCAGGACATAAATCTTTATCATCTGTTATACCATCCTCATCAATATCACCAAATGTTAAGATTGAACAACCAAAAATATCTGAAATACTTTGTTCATCAGGGCAACCAGGTGAGGAGTTATCTGTACTTGTTGAAGAATTAGTATCACTTGGTAAAGGATTAATACAAATACATTGATCAACACTATCATCAACTCCATCTTGATCATCATCCGTTTCTAAAGTTACAGGTGTACTTCTTTGATAAGTTAAACCTCCATTGCCTCTAGACTGCCATTGAGTAAATTTGAAGTCTAAATATATATTTTCTCTAACCAAGTGAAGGACTAAATCATGGTCAACAATAGATGTTGTATAGCCCTTTGACCTTACAACATCTCTCCATGACTTAAAATCTAGTTTGCCCAGATTTTCTGTAGTTCCAATAGCCCACATTGTCAGTGCAGGCCCCTTTTGAGTTCTATTATAAGAACCTTCCATAGCAATATTAAATAGCCCCTGATTATTTTGTCTTGTTAAAATTACATTTGATGTAATACTATCCTGAAACATTGGGTCATTGTAATCTGCCTTAGATGGCTTTTTAAATTGTACTTTTTTTCCTGACCAAATTTGAGATATGGCACAACCATCTGAGTCAATAACAACGTCAGGAAGTGAATTCGGACATTTATCGAGATTATCGTTAATTCCGTCCTGATCGAAATCGGTTTGATCCAGTGAACAACCAGTAATTAATGATATTTTTTCGGTATTTGAATTATTACATTGATCAATTTCATCAGGAACACCATCCTGATCTTCATCATCAATGTCACTGGGTGTTGATCTTACATAGGAGTAACCTCCTCCAAAAACATCATTATCATTCCATGTTAAAAATTTGATTTGGAGAAATATGTTTTCAGACTTTAAGTGTAAGACTAAATCTTCCATGACTGGGAATTTATTTCCGTTGTCAACAAATATGTCACCTAAATCTTTATAATCTAAAGCTGTAGGATTGTTTTCCATGGTGCCAAATGCCCATTCGGTATTACTGGGATTGTCTCCTTGAGATGAATTATCAAAAATGGAATTAAAAAGCCATCCTTTATAATCTCTTGCAAGAGTTACAGATGTAGTTAAATTATCAGAATTAAAATCAAGGTTATAATCAACATAATCATATTTTATAAATTTTACAGGAGGTCCTGTCCAAAAAGTTGGTGCAATTTGAGATGAGCTACACCCATTGTCGGTTACTTGCTCACCCTCTGGGGTTTCAGGACATAAATCAAAAGGGTTTGATACTCCGTCACCATCATCATCTTTTTGAACCTCTGAACATCCATTTACATACGCAATATCATTTGGGTCAGTATTATTACACTGATCAATAGTGTCTGGAACTCCATCTCCATCAGTGTCATCTAAAAAAACTGGTGTAGTTCTTGTATAGGAAAAACCTCCTCCTTGACCACTTTTTTGCCAACTTAGAAAAGTAATATCAAAATAAATATTTTCACGTATTGAATGGACAACAAAAGTCTTACCTGGAATTTCCCATGTTTGACCAGTAGACCTAACTACATCTTTCCAATCCTTAAAATCTAAAGAGGAAATACTTTGACTTTTGATGCTTCCTAGAGCCCAAAGTGTTCCTGCGGGACCTTTTTGATTTCTTTTGTAGCTTTGAGAATATGCCGAATTAAATAAGCCCATATTGTTAGCCCTAGTTAATATCAAATTTGGCAATATGCTATCTTGATTTTCTCTAAGATTATAATCTGCGTAGTTTACTTTTTCAAACAATACTTCTTTTCCAGTCCACATATTGGATGGAGAACACCCTTTTTCATCAACGTTTTGAGGATCTATAGAATTTGGGCATTCATCAATATGGTCAAAAATTCCATCTTGATCAAAATCTGATTCAATCAATAGACATCCGTTTATTAATGCAATTTGTCCCTCGGGAGTATTTTCACAATTATCTTCAGAATCTGCCACTCCATCTCCATCTTGATCTTCAATGTTTAGTGGCGTAGACCTAATATATGAAAAACCTCCACCTTTTCCTTTTGATGTCCATTTTTCAAATTTAATGTCTATATAAATATTTTCTTCAATAAGATGAAGAACCATGTTACGATCCCTTTCTACATTAGAGATAACATTATTATGTCTCTGTTTCATTATGTCTTTCCATGACATAAAGTTCTTTTCCAATATATCGCCATCAGATGTTTTTCCCTCAGCCCATTCGGTACCCTCAGGACCATTATCAGTTGAATTATAAATAGTGTCAGTTACATAATTAAAAATCCCCATTTCATTTGCCCTTGTTATTATCACTTGATCTGTGATTTTGTCCTGGCTTGTTATTTCTTTCCAATTAGAATAATCATATTTAATAAACCTAACTGATGGTCCCGTCCAAAAAACAGGTTTAATTTGAGAAGTTGAGCAACCGTTTTCATCTACATTTTCTCCAGAGGGGGTCTCTGGGCAAATATCAATATCGTCTGTTATTCCATCATTGTCAATGTCTAACTGACTAGATATACATCCTTTTACATTTGCAAGTTCATTGCCAAAGGGAGTATCTGGACATTGATCTAGTGTATCCGAAACACCATCACCGTCTGAGTCAATTATATTATTTGGAGTGGATCGAGAATATTTAAACCCTCCTCCTTTGCCTCCATCAGTCCATGAGATTAATTTAAAATCGAAATAAATGTTTTCAGACTTTATATGTACTACAAAGGTTTTTCCTACTTGATCAGTAATCTTTTGGTTATTTGCTCTCCAGGAATTATACCAGCTTGTAAATTGCAGCGCATTAACATCATTTGATGTTTTTAGTGCCCACTCAGTATCTTTTGGGCCTTTTTCTCCTCCTTCGTTATAAGAATTCTCTTGTGCTATATTGAATATACCACTACTGTTTTTTCTTGTTAAAATTAAAACAGAAGTGATGCTATCTTGAAAATCTCTGATATTGTAATCTGAATAATTTTTTTTGTGGAAAATTACATGAGGTCCTGTCCAAATAGTTGGGGAAGTCTGTGAAGAATCCTGAGCTAGAATAAAACTAATTCCAACTAAAAAACAAACTAACGTATTAAATAATTTTCGATTAAAAAAAATCAATTACAACCAAAGATATCGGCAGTTGTACCGCCAGGTGTCTCTGGACAAATGTCCACTGAATCAGCTACACCATCATTATCACTATCTTCAATATTAAGTGGTGTAGATCTTTTGTACGTCAGAGCTCCTGGATTGTTAGTAGCTCCACCTCCCCATAATGTAAAAATTATTGAAAAATATATGTCATCTGTAACAAGATGGACAACCATATTTTGGTTTAAAAAGTCCGTTGGTGATCCATCAACAGCTTCTATCCATTTAGAGTATTCCAATGATTCCCAGTCATCAATATTGCCAATAGCCCACTCGGTATCAGAAGGGCCTCCAAAATCATCGGAATAACTGCTCTCATTGGCTATATTGAATATGGCTTTCTTGTTAGCTCTAGTAAAAGTTACATTATCAGTTATTTTATCTTGATTGGAAGCAAGAGTCCAATCATCTTCTGCATCTTTACTAAATTCTACAAATGGGCCTGTCCATATGTTTTCTGGAATTTTTTCTTGTTCATCACTCTCTTTTTTGCAAGATGTAAAAATTACCAAGATAACTACAGTAAATATCAAATTTTGTTTCATTGTGCAAGTCTTTAGTTGATTCATAGACTAATTTAATATAAACTTAGTTATTTGTAGGAAAATAACTTAATAAAAAATGTTTCATTTTTCTAAATTGAAGTATTAGAAACAAATATTTTATTTTTGAAACATGATTTTTAATCTTTTATATATTACGGTAGCTGTTTTAAGTTTTTGCATAATATTTATGACATTAAATTCAGTGTATAGAGGAAATAAATTTAATTGGCCCTTTATTTTAATTATTTTATTTGTAGGACTACAGCGGTTATTGTTCTCTCTAAAAGAAATAAATATTATAAATTTTCAAAGTCCGCTAATAAAAGACCCCTTGATGATTTTTTTTGTAATCCCTTTTTTTTATATGTTTTTTCATTACTACAATAATTCTAATTCATTTGTAAGTAGAAATTTATTGCATTTAATTTTTCCTACTTTTTTGTATTTTTTACTAAAATTTGAATTCTTTCACATTAATTTAATTAAATCAATCATTTTTTGTTATTGCTTGATTTATTTAATAATGTCTTACTATCAGATAGTGCTTTATAATAAGGTTAATGGTTTTAATTATAAAACAATGGATAACACTTCACGGTTCTTAGCGATTGTTTTTATTAACCTTACATTATTGACTTTATTTCTAAATTACAAATTGATCACTTGGAATGGATTGGTTAAAGAAGAAATTTTTGAGAATTTTTACCCATTAAGCTCGATTATTTGGATCTTGATTTTTTTAATAATTTTAAGTAATCCAATCATTATATATGGTCAGGGTTATTTAATGTCAGTCTATAAAGAAGATAGCTTTTCTTCATTAAATGTTTGGAATAATTTTCCTTCAAAAATAGATCCAATAGATTTGAATGTTTATAGAAAAATTAAACGCTCTATTCCTCTAATAATGTTAAGGATTTATTCAATTGAAAATGACTATGTATTTTTGTCAAAGAATGCTTTAAATATAAAAATCATCTCTCAGGAAATTCATGTTCCCGTTTCACACGTAAAATTTATTTTCAAATATTTTTGCAAATATTCTTTACATAAATATTTAAATTATTTGAAAATTAAATATTCATTATGGCTTATAAAAAAAGACTTTCTGATTAACAATTCTATTGAAGAATTAGGCAGAACTTGTCATTTTAAATCTAGGATTACTTTTTTCAATAACTTTAAAGAATTTACTGGCAAAAGCCCTTCAA
Organism: uncultured Flavobacteriaceae bacterium; assembly: GCA_964528935.1. Classification (GTDB taxonomy): domain Bacteria; phylum Bacteroidota; class Bacteroidia; order Flavobacteriales; family Flavobacteriaceae; genus UBA8316. The sequence goes on from CAZGUB010000008.1 coordinate 20,313, forward strand.
AATATCTGAATTAACACTTAATTGGGGCGAATCTGATAGCCAATTTTTTATTGTAAACTATTAAATCTTTTTTAAAAGTGTTTCCTTTTTTAACATTTGACAATCAGTTCTAAAACATGATAGAACATGATGTTTAATAGTAATCAAAAAAAATATTTTTACTAAGCCATGTAATTAATATCCCATTACTATATCATTTTGGCTTGAAAAAAGAGATAAACTTAAATAAATGTAAATCTATTTAACCAATATGATTGGTGCGAAAAATTTCTGGGATTGCCTGCAAACATTTTTTCAATAAAATCTCATAATATTGAATGCAACTAAAGTCTATTAATAAGAAATCTCAATTCATGCTGGTAACCATCTTTTTAAACAATATATTTGTATCCGTTACAAACTTTAAAGGGTAAAAAACTAACTAGTGAAATCTCAATTCAAAAAAAATAGGGAGTCAATTATACAGTTTTATTTTAAATCAGTGAAAAACAAACGATTCTTTTTTCTTTTAATGGGCTTTTTCATTTTAATTAACTGTAACAATAATTCTACTCGTAAAACAAGTTCTGTGAAAACATTGTTGGAGCAAGAACAGAAAACCTCTTTTGAAAAAACACAAAGAATTGCCATGGACATCGAAGGAATGGTCTGTGCGGTAGGCTGTGCCGCTGTCATAGAAAAGAACCTCAACAAAACTGCCGGGATCAAAGAAGCCAAAGTTGATTTTGAAACCAAAAAAGCCATCTTGATCTTCGACACAGACGTCCTGACCCCAAATGAAGTTGCCCAAGTCGTACGCAATACAGGGGAGGCCTATACGGTTACAGATTTTAAACTGTTGGATTAATCCTTCCAGCGCAAAGTTTCCATCAGGTGCACCACATCTCGCTCTACATATTTGGCGGCAGGCATAATGGAGTCGTAGTTTGGTCGGGAATAAAAGTAGAGTGATCCCATCAAAAAGTGGTCGGTAGAATCTGTCAGGAAAAACTGCAGCTGTGAGGCCGCATTGCCCACCACAGTAAACAAAGTTCCAAAAACCCTATGCTGGGGATCTTGGAAAATTCTCTCGGGAATTTCTACCGCTTTTATCATGTGTTTTCCGGGCAATTGGTAGGCGTCGTTCAACAAAGAGTCGATGTTGTTTTGCACGGCCACATAAGACAAATAGAGCGTTGCTTTCATCTTGGGGTAATACAAATCCGGAGCTCTTTTATGGAGTCCTTTCAATATGGCCCATCGATTGTATTCAAAGCCAAAAGGATACTGATCCGGAATAGAATTGTAAAGGGGTTCGGGGTACTGAAGCCTCAAAAGAGCCTTGGGCTTGGGTTGATCATTGCCCCCACAACCCACCATCAGGCCAATCAAAAGTGGGTAGAAAAAAAGATTAATCGTCCCCCTCATGGAGCAGTCGGTAAAATGACCTTAATTCTTTTGATTCTTTTGCGATCGACAGCTTCAATTACAAAACGATAGTCTTCAAAAGAAATGACCTGTCCTATTTTTGGAAAAGCTTGGGCAACCTCCAATACAAACCCTGCCACGGATTCAGACTCCCCTTTGTTTTTTTCGAATAGATCTTCGTCTTCCAACTCAATGGCTTTATAAAAATCTTTGAGGTTGATTTTGGCATCAAACACAAAGGTGTGATCATCGAGTTTTGAATAAATGAGTTCATCGTCATCAAATTCATCGCTGATGTCTCCCACAATTTCTTCTATGACATCCTCCAAGGTAATGACCCCGGAAGTTCCCCCATATTCGTCCACTACAACGGCCAGATGGGTTTTTTTCTGTTGAAATTCCCTAAGCAGATCATCCAGTTTTTTGTTTTCGGGAACATAAAAAGCGGGTTTTAAAAGCTTTTGCCATTTGAAGCTGGTTTTGTCCAAATGGGGCAAAAGATCTTTGGTATACAATATGCCTGCGATGGTGTCCATATTGTCTTTATACACAGGAACACGAGAGAAGCCTTTTTCTACGATGATTGGAACAATAGCGGCCATATCCATGTCCTCGGACAGGGCAAATACATCGATCCTAGGACACATGATCTGCTTGGTGTCTGTATTGCCAAAATTTACAATTCCTTGGAGTATTTTGTGTTCTTCTTTGGTG
>CAZGUB010000009.1:0-21486 GCA_964528935.1 uncultured Flavobacteriaceae bacterium
GAACCCCTCTTTCCAGGATGAAAACCTGAGGTCCTAACCGATAGACGAACGGGCCTTTTATTTTCAGTGGGCAAATTTAAAAATAAATATCATTAAATAACAATCTATTTTAACTTAAAAATTTAAAGATTTAAGTTTAGTAGTTATTCTTTGATCTATGCTGCTAGTATTGGAATTTTATTATAGGTTTTAATAGGCTTTGGCAAAATAAACCCGACCAGAAGAAGGTCGACCCGAATAAACGCATTTGCCCGGTACCGACTTTCCATCGAGTGGCAAACACCTGATGGTTGCTTTGGTTTTATTTTTGATCTCTGCTTCTGTCTCCGGCGTACCATCCCAATGGGCCAAAACAAAACCCCCTTTCTCATTCAATACCGTCTGAAATTCTTCGAAAGTATCGACTGCTGTAATGTGTTGGTCACGGAATTGAAGGGCTTTATCGTACAGCCCTGCTTGAATCGCTTTCAAGGTTTGGACCACCTTTTCGGGTAATCCTTCCATCGGTACAATTCCTTTCTCCAAGGTATCCCTTCGCGCCATTTCTACCACACTGTTTTCCAGGTCTCTGGGCCCAATGGCGATCCGTATTGGCACCCCTTTCAATTCGTAATCGTTGAACTTATATCCGGGCTTAAAATTGTCTCGATCGTCGTATCTGACGGACAAACCCGCCGCTTCCAGATCGGCTTTGATCTGGAGGGCCACCTTCGAAATGGCATCCAATTGCTCCTTTCCTTTGTGTATAGGAACCATTACCACCTGTATAGGGGCCAGATTGGGAGGCAATACCAGTCCATTGTCGTCACTGTGGGTCATGATCAACGCCCCCATCAGTCGCGTAGAAACCCCCCAAGACGAAGCCCAAACATAATCCAACTCCCCGCTTGCCGTGGCAAATTTTACATCAAAGGCCTGGGCAAAATTCTGCCCCAGAAAATGAGAAGTCCCGGCTTGCAATGCCTTTCCGTCTTGCATCAAGGCCTCAATGCAATAGGTTTCTACTGCACCCGCAAAACGCTCGCTCTCCGATTTGATACCCTGTAAAACCGGAATGGCCATAAAACGTTCTACAAAATCGGCATAAAGTCCATTGATCATTTGGGTTTCCTCTAGTGCCTCCTCGCGTGTAGCGTGGGCCGTATGACCCTCCTGCCACAAAAACTCCGCTGTCCTCAAAAATAATCGGGTACGCATTTCCCAACGCACCACATTGGCCCATTGGTTGATCAAAATCGGCAAATCCCGATAGGACTGGATCCAATTTTTATAGGTATTCCATATAATGGCCTCGCTGGTAGGACGCACCACCAATTCCTCTTCCAACTTCGAGTCCGGATCCACCATCAGTTTGCCGACAGCAGAGGGATCGTTCTTCAGTCGGTAATGCGTAACCACCGCACACTCCTTGGCAAAACCTTCGGCGTTTTTTTCTTCCGCTTCAAAGAGACTCTTGGGTACAAAAAGCGGAAAATAAGCATTTTGATGACCGGTCGCCTTGAACATTTTGTCCAACTCGGCTTGCATCTTTTCCCAAATGGCATAACCATAGGGCTTGATCACCATACAACCGCGAACGGCAGAATTTTCAGCCAAATCGGCCATCACGACTAACTCATTATACCACTTAGAATAATCTTCGGATCGACTTGTTAATTTTTTTCCCACGAATAGTTTGGCACAGATTTTGTCCCTGTATTTTTGTTAAACCTAATGATCCACAAAACTACTATTTTTTTGTTTGCGGTTCATTTCAAAATTTGTCAACCATGAGAACACATCGCTTCGCCCCTTCTTTCGCTTTTTTGATCAGTGCCACTCTTGTGTTGACCCTGCTTTCTTGTGGCACCTACCAAGGAGCTTCCTACTACGATTCCGATGGAATCTATGGCGGAAGTGCCCGGGTGAAAGCAGAAAACAATGGGGTTGCACCCTCCGCCTCCGCCGGTCGTTATCAAGAATATTTTGACAATATGGCCGATGATTATACCGTTTTGGACAACACCGAAGGAAACACCTTTACCGATACCGAAAACTATTCTTCCGGGCGATCTGTAGATTCTAACCCCACAACTCAGGCATACAACCAAGCGCCATGGGGAGCCCAAACCACCCGTTCCGAAGTTTATTATATCAACAACAACCCTTGGGGATATTTCAACTTCAACTGGGGTTTCTACAACGCCTTTTATGATTCCTACTGGGGGTACAACCCCTTCTTTTTCCGAGGGTTTTACCGTCCCTACTGGGGCTTGAGTTTCTATGACCCCTACTATCGTTTCGGCTATGGCTACTACGGCTACCCCTATTACCATACCGGAAGCTACTATCACCGAAGCTATTATGGCAACCGCTACGACCAAAGCTATGCCCGCTCCTCCTATTCCAGAGGGGCCCGAAGTTACACCAACAATTACACCTCTCGAGGAAGCCGAACCACCCAAAACAACCGAAACACCACCGCAAGGGGTAATAGCAGCTATACCCCACAAAGCAAGAGCAGTACGCAGTCACCACAAAATCGCTATAACGTAAGCAGAAGAACACAAAACAGCCTTCGCAACAACACTGCAGGATCATCAGGAAGGAGTCAAACATCAATCAACCGATCTACCACCAACAACAACACCCGATCCTACAACAAGACCCGGTCAACCAACAATTACAACAACTCCCGAAGCAGCAGTCCCTCGCGCTCGTCCTACTCTGGCAGCAGTCGTTCTTCCTCCAGCTACAGCTCTGGTTCCAGAGGCTACTCTGGCGGGGGAGGCAGAAGCAGCTCCCGAGGCAGATAACCGCTAAACACCAACCGCCATGAAAAAGTACATCCCTCATGTTCTAATGGTATGTTTATATACCCAAGCCTTACAAGCACAAACTTTGGAAGACGCCCTGCGCTTCACCCGACCCGAACTCAAGGGCAGTGCCAGATATGTCTCCATGGGAGGTGCGTTCCACGCATTGGGCGGGGACCTCGCTGCTGTAAAAGACAACCCCGCCGCCGCAGCTGTATTTCTCAACTCCGAAATCGGAGTTACCCTCAACAACCTCGACAATCAAATCTATGCCGATTATTTTGGCAGAAATAATACGGTCAATTCAAGGGCTTTCAACATAGAACAATTTGGATTGGTACTGGTGCTCAATGACACTCAAGAAGGCGATTTTATCAAACTGGCTCTTGCCTATAACTATCAGAACGAACGTATTTTTGACAACAAATACAACGCCATTGGTACCAACACCACCCGAGGGCTGGACGACTATTTTCTGGCCTTTGCCCAAGGCATCCCTTTCCGTGACATCAAAACCTACGACGACGAATCCATTGCCACCTCCTACCAATACCTGGGCGAAAATATTGGTTTTGGAGGCCAACAAGCCTTTTTAGGCTATCAAGGTTACCTCATAAACCCCGTGCAAGAAACCGATGGAAACCAAGTCTATGTATCCAATAGCAATCCCCAAGACCAAGCCGTAGATCACGACTTTTTGGTCACCCAAAGCGGAAAAAACACTAAACACACCTTTACCCTCAGTGCCCAATACCAAGAGCAGCTCTACCTCGGCTTCAACCTCAACACCCACACCGCCCAATACCGAAAAATAGACAACCTGGTAGAAAACAACTACGGCAGTGGCTCGGCTTTCAATTTTTCGGAATTTGAAAACGACCTCATCACCAACGGGGAAGGCTTTTCTTTTCAGTTGGGTGCCATCTACAAACCCACTACCGAGCTGCGAATCAGCCTCAGCTACCAAAGCCCCATCTGGTACAACTTTACCGACGAACTCTTGCAAAAAGTCATCAGCTCCCGAGCCGATGGCATGGACACCATCGACCCTCAGATCGTCAACCTCTACCAATACCAGTGGTCCACACCTGCGCAATACTCCGGAGGCATGGCCTATGTTTTTGGCAACAAAGGCCTTATCAGTTTTCAATACGACCGGGCCAATTACCAAAAAACTACCTACGACATCGCCGGTGGCGATGAAAATTTCATTACCCAAAACAAACGCTTTCAGGATGAACTTCAGTCGGCCGGAACCTTGCGCTTGGGTGGCGAATACCGTTTCAATCAACTCAGCCTTCGCGCCGGATACTACCAACAACAGTCCCTCAACAAATCCCGCCCCGATACCAACACCGGCTACTCCGGTGGATTGGGCTACGATTTTGGCGCCAGCAAATTGGACTTGGCTCTGTACAAAACCACCAGAAATCATCAAGAACCCCTATATCCCTTGGGTTTGACTGACCCAATCGGCCTGCAAAACGAACAACTCCAATTCTTGGTATCCTATACCCTAAAACTCTAAAACATTCCTTGACCTGGGAACCCCCTTTTTTCATGTATAAAATTTGTGCGTAAATGGCTATCTTTGTATCCCATAAATAATGAGGGGAAAAATGAAATTAGACAAACGACTCGAAGAATTACTCGACGAAAGGGGGGACCAGCACCTGGGAGGAAGTAGAGAAACCCCGCTCCGAGACGATGCTTTCCAAATAAGCAATACAGAAAAAACCCTGCTCATCGAAGAAAAAATCCAAGAAGTGCTCCACATTTTAGGCATGGATCTGACCGATGACAGCCTCAAAGGCACCCCCAGAAGAGTGGCAAAAATGTTTGTCAACGAAATATTTGCCGGCCTTCACCCCGACAACAAACCCCAGTCCTCCACCTTTCAGAACAAGTACAAATACGGAGAGATGCTGGTCGAAAAAAACATCACCCTCTACTCCACCTGTGAGCACCACCTCCTGCCCATCGTAGGAAAAGCACATGTGGCCTACATATCCACCGGCACTGTGGTTGGACTTTCCAAAATGAATAGAATCGTAGACTATTTCGCCAAACGACCACAAGTCCAAGAGCGCCTTACCCTACAAGTGGTAGAGGAGCTCAAACAAATCCTCAATACCCAAGACGTGGCCTGTGTCATCGATGCCAAGCACCTCTGCGTCAACTCCAGAGGCATTAGCGACATTTCCAGCAGCACTGTCACCGCCGAACTCAGCGGGCGATTCAAAGAAAAAGACGTCAAAAGAGAATTTTTGGACTATATAAAATTGGAAACTGAGTTTTGATTGACAATTCACTGGTTGTATGGAATTCACTGAGCGGTAAAAAGGAACCCTTCAAACCCCTCAATCCCGGTCATGTCGGAATGTACGTCTGTGGTCCCACCGTCTATAGCAACGTCCACCTGGGCAATTGTCGCACCTTCATCTCTTTCGACCTCATCTACCGCTATCTCAAGCATCTAGGCTACAAAGTGCGATACGTCCGAAACATTACCGATGCCGGACACCTCGAAAACGATGAAGACACCGGCGAAGACCGCATTGCCAAAAAAGCCAGAATCGAAAAGATCGAACCCATGGAAGTAGTCCAACACTACACCGTAGATTTTCACCAGATTCTAGAAAAATTCAACACCCTTCCCCCCGGCATTGAACCCACTGCAACCGGACACATCATCGAACAGATCGAACTCATCAAGGAAATCCTCGAGGCCGGCTATGCCTACACCGTCAACGGATCGGTATATTTCGATGTGCTAAAGTACAACAGGGATTATCACTACGGCCAACTCAGTGGTAGAAAGATCGAGGAACTCATCCACAACACCCGAACCCTCGACGGACAAAGCGACAAAAAAAATCCCCAGGATTTTGCCCTGTGGAAAAAAGCCGAGCCCCAGCACATCATGCGCTGGCCCTCCCCATGGAGCGACGGATTTCCCGGCTGGCACTTGGAGTGCACGGCCATGAGTACCAAATACCTCGGCAACGCCTTCGACATCCACGGTGGCGGAATGGATCTCAAATTTCCCCACCACGAATGCGAAATTGCCCAAGCCCAATCCATACATAAAAAACCGCCCGTAAAATATTGGCTCCACGCCAACATGCTCACCCTCAACGGAAAAAAAATGGCCAAATCCACCGGAAACAATATCCTTCCCATCGATATTTTTTCCGGCAACAACGACAAATTCTCCAAAGCCTACACTCCACAGCTGGTACGCTTTTTTATGCTACAAGCCCACTACACCAGCATCCTCGACATCAGCGAAACCGCCTTACAGGCCTGCGAAAAAGGATACCAAAGACTGCTCGAAGCCCTCGACCAGCTTTCCAAAATTACCCCCGGAACCACCCCCGGCGATTTTGATATCCAACAATGGATCAAAAATTGCTATGCCGCTATGGACGACGATTTCAACAGCCCCCTCCTGATTGCCCAGCTGTTCGAAGCCGTAAAATTCATCAACAAAGTAGTACACAAAAACCACCCCATCAGCCAAAAACAAGCCCAAACGCTACAAGAAAAAATCACCCTATTCCTCCGGGAAGTACTCGGCATAGCCCCTGAAGAAACATCCAATAACGCCAACACCCAAAAACTCAATCAAACCGTTGAACTGCTCATCGAACTGAGAAACCAAGCCCGCGCCAACAAAGATTTCCAAACCTCCGACCGCATCAGAGATCAATTGGCCGCCTATGGCATACAACTCAAGGACGGCAAAGAAGGCACCCAATTCACTTTGAACTGAAAACGTGATCCGAAAAATTCTCATTTTACCTTTTGTTTTTCTCATCAAAATCTACCAAACTGCAATCTCGCCCCTGCTCCCTCCCTCCTGTAGATACACCCCTACCTGCTCCCAATACGCCCTGGAAGCCTTTCAAAAACACGGCCCCCTCAAAGGCTTATTACTGAGCGCCAAAAGAATCGCACGCTGCCACCCCTGGGGCAAAAGCGGTTACGACCCCGTCCCCTAAATTTAATCTCTCCTTTTTCTTGAGAATTGTACTACCTTTAACACACAATAGAAGACCATGACATTACTAAAAATCAACTGGGCTCCCAACGAAAAACTTTTTGAAATCGGCGGCTTTGGCATCCACCTCTACAGCCTGATGTTCATCATCGCCTTTTTATTGGGACTGCGCCTGTTCAGAAAAATATTCCAAAAGGAAGAAGTCGATCAAAAATTTCTCGAACCCCTATTTGTCTATATGGTCGTCTCCACCCTCTTGGGTGCCCGACTGGGAGAGGTCTTTTTCTATAGCTGGGACTACTTTCAAAACCACCCTTTGGAAATCCTACTCCCCATCAAGGAAAAAGCCGACGGCTCGGGTTATTATTTTATTGGTTTCAGAGGTCTGGCCAGCCACGGTGCCACCCTGGGTATCATCGTTGGGATCTACCTCTATCAACGCATCTACAAGTTCAAACCCCTGCTGTGGATTCTGGATCGACTGACCCTTCCCGTAGCCATAGGGGGATTTTTTGTCCGCACCGGCAACTTTTTCAACTCCGAAATCGTGGGCAAATATACCGGCTCCAACTTTGGCGTGGTCTTCCAAAATCGAGGCGAAACCCTGCCCCGCTATCCTGCACAGATGTACGAAGCCTTTGGCTATCTGTTGCTGTTTTTTGTCTTGAGAAAGCTCTACAACAGCCCCTACCGTGATCGGAGCGGATTTCTGCTGGGCAGCTTTTTTGTGGGCATGTTCAGTATTCGCTTTGTGGTAGAATACGTCAAAGAAAGCCAAGGCGGCTTTGAATCCCTTCTGCCCATGTTCTCCACCGGACAGTGGCTCAGCATCCCTTTTGTTGCTCTGGGTGCCCTGCTTTTGGCCTATTCCTTTCGCCAAAAAACCGTCTGACCATAGCCCATGACCGAGGAAACACTCGAAAAACTAAAACTTCATAAGGCAGGTTTTCACTCTAATACCAGTTATAAAGAAGAGAGATTGGTGGACGAAAGAGCATTTTACCGGACGAATTCAACATATCAATTTGTCTTCGCATACAATAGTCATGCTGTTACTACCAACCTAGGAGAATCATATGGATTTTCAGTTCGTTGCATTGAGGATTGAAGAATACCATTATTTATGACAAACTTTTGGTATAAAATATTAAAACGTCATCACAAATTTAATGTAGGTATTTAAAGACTCTTGCAATTACACTAAAACTAATGATTCAGCAAATGGTTTTCCCTCTTCTAAGCGTCAAAAAAACCTCCCCTATTGGCCTGTTTATTCTTCGAGGGCTTTGTTTTTTTGGGTATCAAACATCACCGGCGTAGCGATAAAGACCGAGGAATAGGTTCCGACGATCACCCCTACGATCAGGGCAAACATAAAGCCACGGATGGATTCCCCGCCAAAAATAAAGATGGCCAAGAGTACGATAAGCGTGGTCAGCGAGGTATTTAAAGTACGGCTCAGGGTGCTGTTGAGAGCGGCATCGACCGTTTGATCAAAGGCCCACTTGCTGTGCTCGCCGATATACTCGCGGATGCGGTCAAAGACGACCACCGTATCGTTTAGGGAATACCCGATCACGGTCAGTATGGCCGCGATAAAGGATTGGTTGATCTCCATATTGAAGGGCATAAAGGTGTAGGTGAGGGAAAAAATCCCCAAAACGATCAAGACATCGTGAAAAACCGCCGCGACAGCCCCGAGGGAAAACTGCCATCTTCTAAACCGCAGCAATATGTACAAAAAGACCACAATCAGCGAGCCTATAACGGCCAAAAAGGAATTTTTCTTAATGTCATCGGCAATGGTAGGTCCCACTTTGATGGACGACATGATCCCAACCTGCTTGTCGTCGGCTCCGTTGACAAAATCGTCGTAAGTAAGTCCGTCGGGCAGAAAGGGCTGCAGGGCCTCGAACAGTATGTTTTGAATTTCGTTGTCCACAGCCAATCCTTCTACATCGACCTTGTATTTGGTGGTGATTTTAAGCTGGTTTTCTTCCCCAAAGGTTTTGACCTCGGCACTACCCAAGCCGGGCATTAGGCTGGCTTGTATTTCTGAGGGGCTGATGATCTGATCAAAACGCACCGTGTAGGATCGTCCTCCGACAAAATCTACCCCTTGGTTGAGCCCCTGAAAGGAGAGCGAAAGCAAACTCACCACCAGCAGCAGTCCCGAAACGGCATAGGCGATTTTTCGCTTTTGCAAAAAGGCGATGTTGATGTTGGAAAAAAGCGATTGGGTAAGTCGGGTGGCAAAGCCTACATCTTTTCCTTTTTCGTTGCGTGCATCGACAAAGAAACGGGTAATAAATATGGCGGTAAACAAAGAGGTCGCGATCCCGATCAAGAGGGTGGTCGCAAAGCCTTTGATGGGTCCGGTTCCAAAGACAAAGAGGATCAAGGCGGTGAGCCCGGTAGTGATGTTGGCGTCCAGAATGGAAGACAGGGCATTGTTGAATCCATCGGCTACGGCTTTTCGCAGTCCTTTTCCTTTTTTGAGTTCTTCTCTGACCCTCTCAAAGATCAGCACGTTGGCATCTACCGAGATCCCGATGGTGAGTACAATTCCGGCAATTCCGGGCAGGGTAAGTACGGCACCCAAACCGGCAAGGATTCCAAAAATCAGCAGCAGGTTGAGCAACAGCGCCGCATCGGCAAATATTCCGGCAGTGCCGTAGTAGAACACCATCCAGACCAAGACCAAAATCAGGGCGATGACAAAGGAATAGATTCCGCTTTGAATGGCTTCCCTACCTAGGGAGGGCCCTACGATTTCGGATTGTATGATTTCTGCTGCGGCGGGCAGTTTTCCGGCGCGCAAGACGTTGGCCAAGTCAATGGCTTCGTTCAGGGTAAAGCTTCCGGTAATTTCGGAACGTCCCCCGGCAATGGCACCGTTGGAAACCCCGGGAGCGGAATAGACCACATCGTCTAGGACAATGGCAATATTGGTGGCCTCTCTAAAGGCCTTTCCGGTCATGGCTTCCCAAGTACGAGCACCTTGGGTGTTCATCTGCATGGACACAGCGGGATTGCCCATCATATCATAGGTTTGCATGGCATCGACCACCACGCCACCGCTCAGGGGGGCGAGGTCCTCGCGGTTGGACTTGAGGGCATAGAGTTCCAGCACTTCGCTGTCGGGTGCGGGTTTGCCCCAAGCGAAACGAATGTATCGAAGGTCGCGAGGCAAAAGTTTTCTTACCTCGGGGCGATCCAAATAGCCGGAAACCAAATCGGCGTCTTTGGCAGCAAACTGCGCCAATACCGGCCCGCCGGGATTGCCGGAACCGACAATAAGATCCAAAAGCGGGTTGACCGCAGCCACATCGGTAGAGTCTTGGGCTTCTACATCGGCCAGCAGGGCGTCGATGGAAGACTCGTCGGTGGGGGGCTCTTCTTCGGCTACGGTTTTTTCGAGGGTGGTTTTCAGGTATTCATTGGCCGAAACCAAAAAGGTAAAAAGTTGGTCATTTTTATAAGTTTCCCAAAACTCGAGTTGAGCGGTGGATTGCAATAGATTTTTGACCCGATCGACATCTCGGGCACCGGGCAGTTCCACCAAAATCCTTCCTGAAGTACCCAGTCTTTGGATGTTGGGCTGGGTAACACCAAATTTATCGATTCGCTTTCTAAGTACCTCAAAGGCCGAAACGATGGACTCGTCCACTTTTCTTCTGAGGATGGGCTGTACTTCGACATCGGACATCTGAAAGGTGATCACGTCGCTGAGGGTGCGGTTGGCAAAAATATCGGGGGCGGCCAGCTGTCCGTCGCCCTTTACTGTTTCGAAGGCGGTAAAGAACGACTCTACATAGGGTTCATTGCTGCGCTGTTGCAACAAGTCGGCTTCTTCCAGAGCTTTATTGAAAATGGGGTTTTTGGAGTTTTCGGCCAGTCCTTTGAGGATGTCCTTGACAGAGATTTGAAGGATGACGTTGATCCCTCCTTTGAGGTCGAGCCCTTTGTTGAGCTCTTTGCCTTTGGCATCGTTGTAGGAGGTAAAACCAAAAATGGGCGCATTGCCGATGGAGTCGAGATAATCGACCGCCGCACGATCTCTCAAGGCGATGTAGTCTGCTACGGTTTCGGGGTATTTGGCCGCGGCAAATTCCTTGGCTTGGTTCTCTTTTGAACTTGAAATAAAAGTAAAAGATAGTTGGTATATACTCACCAATCCAAAGAGGATGGCAAAGAGTCTAATGAGTCCGTTGTTTTGCATTTCGGTTTATTTTAGCACTAAATAAGCGTGCAAATATAAAGTTTACCCAATGATTTAGCAACTTTCCCTCCGAATAAAAAACAAGAGTCCAAAGAGGGGTAGCGCAGGCTTATTTTAGGACATCAGCGAGGGCAGCATTCATATTTTTTACGGCTGCTGCACTTTGGTCGAATTTTTCTTGCTCTTGTGCATTTAGTCCAACGTCTACAATGGCTTCACAACCATCTTTTCCGATGATGCAGGGTACACCGATGCAAAGATCACTTTGCTGGTATTCTCCGTCGAGAAGCACGGAGCAAGGAATCATTCGTTTTTGGTCGTTGACGATGCTATCGACCAGATAGGCCACAGATGCCCCAGGAGCGTACCATGCAGAGGTTCCCAAGAGTTTGGTAAGGGTGGCTCCTCCGACCATGGTGTCGGCGGCGACCTGTTCCAATTGGGCGGCACTGAGGTGCTGGGAGACGGGGGTACCATTGTAGCTGGCCAAACGGGTAAGTGGAATCATGGTGGTATCGCCGTGTCCACCTATGACCATCCCTTGGATGTCATTGGCAGGTTTGTCCAAAGCCAAAGAAAGATAGGTTTTGAAGCGGGAGCTGTCGAGGGCCCCGCCCATACCGATCACTCGGTTTTTGGGCAATCCGGTGGCTTTGAGGGTCAGATAGGCCATGGTGTCCATGGGATTGGAAACCACCACGATAACGGTGTCGGGAGAGTGTTCCAAAATATTGCTGGCTACCGACTGCACTATACCGGCATTGATACCAATCAGTTCTTCTCGGGTCATCCCCGGTTTTCGCGGTACGCCAGAGGTAATGACTACCACGTCGCTGCCTTGGGTGGCGGCATAGTCGTTGGTAACCCCATGTATACGAGAATTGAATCCCAAGGTGGTGGCGGTTTGCATCAGATCCAAGGCTTTGCCTTCGGCAAAACCTTCTTTGATATCGAGCAAAACGACTTCACTGGCAATGGATTTAATGGCGATGTATTCTGCACATGACGCCCCTACGTTTCCGGCGCCAACAATGGTAACTTTCATGATAATGGTGGTTTAAATTCTAAAAGACTCAAAATTAATAGAAATATGAGTGGGTACGGGTCGAAAAAATGGTTTTTATGCGTCGATATTGGCGTAAATGGCGTTTTTTTCGATGAATTCCCGGCGGGGAGGTACCTCGTCACCCATAAGCATGGAAAAAATGCGATCGGCTTCTCCGGCATTGTCAATGCTGACCCGTCTGAGGGTTCGCATTTCGGGATTCATGGTGGTGTCCCACAATTGTTCGGCATTCATTTCTCCCAGACCTTTATAGCGCTGTACACTAGATCCGGAGCCATACTCCTGCAGGAGTCGATCGCGCTGATCGTCATTCCAAGCGTAATTTTTCTTGGCTCCTTTTTTGACCAAGTACAAGGGGGGTGTAGCGATGTAGATGTATCCCGATTCAATAAGCTCCCGCATATAGCGGAAGAAAAAGGTGAGAATCAGTGTAGAGATGTGACTCCCATCGACGTCTGCATCACACATGATGACGATTTTGTGGTAGCGCAATTTTTCGAGGTTGAGGGCTTTACTGTCTTCTTCGGTGCCAATGGTTACGCCCAAAGCGGTGTAGATGTTTCTGATTTCTTCATTTTCGAAGACCTTGTGCTGCATGGCTTTTTCGACATTGAGAATTTTTCCTCTTAAAGGCAGAATGGCCTGAAAGTTCCGATCCCTCCCCTGCTTGGCGGTTCCACCGGCGGAGTCCCCCTCCACGAGAAATACTTCGCAGAGCTCGGGATCTTGTTCGGAGCAGTCGGACAATTTTCCGGGCAATCCACCGCCACTCATTACGGTTTTACGCTGCACCATTTCTCTGGCTTTTCGAGCAGCGTGGCGGGCTTGAGCGGCCAAAATGACCTTCTGCACGATGGTTTTGGCATCGTTGGGATGTTCTTCCAAATAATTCTCTAACATTTCGGAGACGGCCTGGGAGACGGCGGCACTGACTTCCTGGTTCCCCAGTTTGGTTTTGGTTTGTCCTTCAAATTGGGGCTCGCCTACCTTGACCGAGACGATGGCGGTAAGACCTTCTCTAAAGTCGTCTCCGGCGATTTCGAACTTGAGTTTGTCCAACAGACCCGAAGCGGTGGCGTATTTTTTGAGGGTGGTGGTCAATCCGCGACGAAATCCCGAGAGATGGGTTCCCCCCTCGTGGGTGTTGATGTTGTTGACATAGGAATGTAGGTTTTCGTTAAAAGAGGTGTTGTAAATCATTGCCACTTCTACCGGAATGCCATTTTTTTCCCCTTCCATGGCGATGACTTCTTCTATGATCGCCTCGCGATTGCTGTCCAGAAATCGGATGAATTCTTTGAGTCCTTCTTGGGAGCGAAAAGTTTCTTGTACCGGGGCACCTAGATCATCTTTTTGGCGTTTGTCGGTCAAGACGATGGTAATCCCTTTGTTGAGGAAGGACAATTCTCGGAGACGCTGCGCCAAGGTATCGTAATTGTATTCCAACACTTGCTGGAAAATCTGTGGGTCGGGTTTGAAGGTAACCACAGTTCCGTTTTTGTCGGAGTCGCCCGTGGCGGCTACCGGCGCCAAGGGTTTTCCACGTTCGTAGGCTTGTTCCCACTCTTTCCCTTCTCGATATACAGTGGCTTTGAGGCTTTCGGAAAGGGCGTTGACGCAAGAGACACCTACGCCGTGTAGTCCTCCTGAAACTTTGTATGAATCTTTATCAAATTTGCCACCGGCACCAATCTTGGTCATGACAACTTCCAAGGCAGAAACGCCTTCTTTTTTGTGGAGGCCTACGGGAATCCCTCGGCCGTTGTCTTCGGTGGTGATGGAATTGTCTTCATTGATGGTGACCGTAATGGTATCACAGTGGCCGGCCAAGGCCTCGTCTATGGAGTTGTCCACCACTTCGTAAACCAGATGGTGTAACCCCCGAACTCCTACATCTCCGATGTACATGGAGGGTCTCATTCTCACGTGCTCCATTCCCTCCAGGGCCTGAATGCTATCCGCAGAATACTGTGGATTTTGATTGGCTTCGCTCATAAAAATATAGGCTTGGTTTTACTTGAATTTGTATACAAACAAATATACTGAAAAAGCCCCCTAAAAGCGACGGATGAAGGCGCTGCTAAGCCCCAAGTTATCAACACAAAAATGGGGAAATTGTTTACAATAAAAGGCAGAAAATAGGGTGTCTTTATTTGTTGTAAGCCTCTTCGTGAACCTTGGCGACCGCCCTTCCACTGGGGTCATTTTGATTTTTGAAGGCCTCGTCCCATTCCAGGGCGATGGGGGTGCTGCAGGCCACCGAAGGTACCGAGGGCACACTCAGGGCTGCGGCATCGCTGGAGAAGTGTTCTTCAAAAATACTGCGGTAATAAAATTCTTCTTTGTTTTGGGGGGTTTGTACCGGAAAACGAAAGTGGGCATTGGCCATTTGCTCGTCAGTGACGGCTTCTTGGACTACTTCTTTGAGGGTATCGATCCAACTGTAGCCCACCCCATCGGAAAATTGTTCTTTTTGTCGCCAGGCCACGCTCTGGGGTAGGTAAGCTTCAAAAGCTTTTCGAACCACCCATTTTTCCATACGCTCTTTGGTAATCATTTTGTCTTGGGGGTTGATCCGCATCGCCACATCGATAAATTCTTTATCTAAAAAGGGAACCCTCCCTTCGATTCCCCATGCTGCCAACGATTTATTGGCTCGCAGGCAATCGTACTGGTGAAGTTTTTGGAGTTTCCTAACGGTTTCTTTATGAAATTCCTCGGCCGAGGGAGCTTTGTGGAAATAGAGGTAGCCCCCAAACAATTCATCGGCTCCCTCTCCAGAGAGGACCATTTTGATCCCATGAGATTTGATGCTTCTGGCCATTAAAAACATAGGAGTAGAAGCCCGAACGGTAGTAATGTCATAGGTTTCCAAATGATAGATCACATCGCGAATGGCGTCCAGACCTTCTTGTATGGTAAAAATCACCTCGTGGTGAACGGAACCAATGTGATGGGCAACCTTTTGGGCGGCAACCAAATCGGGAGAACCTTCAAGTCCCACAGAAAAGGAGTGCAACTGCGGCCACCAGGCTTCTTGGGTATCATCGGATTCGATTCTTTTGGAAGAAAATTTCTTGGCCAAGGCAGAGGTAATGGAAGAATCCAAGCCACCGGAGAGCAACACTCCATAGGGTACGTCGCTCATGAGCTGGCGGTGCACGGCCGCCGAAAGTGCATCGTGCAAATCTTCAATTCGAGTGGGGTTGTCTTTTACGTTTTCATAGTCGACCCAATCGCGCTGGTACCATTGGGTAGGAGCAGCGTCGCCGCTCAACCAATAATGACCCGGAGGGAAGAGTTCTATTTTGGAGCAAACACCTTCCAAGGCTTTGAGTTCGGAGGCGACATAGAAAGTGCCGTGCTTGTCCCATCCCATGTATAGGGGAATGATGCCCATGTGATCCCGGGCAATGAAATAACTGTCTTTTTCGGTATCATAAATGGCAAAGGCAAAAATTCCGTTGAGGTCATCGACAAAATCGACTCCCTTTTCCTGATAGAGGGCTAGGATGACCTCGCAGTCGGATTGGGTGCTGAATGTGTATTTGCCTTCAAATTGTTTTCGCAAAGCCAGGTGGTTGTATATTTCGCCATTGGCGGCCAAGACCAACCTTTGGTCGGGACTGAAAAGGGGTTGCTTTCCCGATGCAGGATCGACGATGGCAAGCCGCTCGTGACCCAAAATGGCTTTTTCATGACTGAAAATACCGCTCCAATCAGGTCCACGATGTCTTAGGGATTTGGACATTTCCAATAGTTGGGGTCTCAAACTTTCTGATTCTTGTTTTAGGTCAAAGGCGCAAACAATTCCACACATGATTTAAATTTTATAGCAAAATTAAATTTTTATTATAATTCAAAAGTTTTTTTGTATGGATTAATATATTTTATAAATAAAAAATTGAATATTAATTAATAAAATAAAAAAATAAGAAGCAGAAAGAGGAAGAAAGTTAAAAAATGAAAGTCAGAGGGGTCAGAAACGGTTGCTGAAAACGATTTTTCCGTTGATGATGGTGGCCACAATTTTAGTTTTTGGAACGATGTCGAGCTTGGCTTCCATAATATCGTGATCCAAAATGATGAAGTCGGCAGATTTTCCTACTTCGATGCTGCCTTTTTCCTTTTCTTCAAAATTGGCATGAGCGGCCCATCGGGTCATGCCCAACAAGGCTTCGTAGCGGGTGAGTGCATTTTTTTCTTGAAAGGGCTTCACCTGTTTGGAATCCTGCACAGCTTTTCGAGTCACGGCGATATAAAAGGTGTGGAAGGGGTTGGGAGACACTACGGGAAAGTCGGTTCCCAGCGCTAGAGTACCGGACCAGTCCAAGAGGTCTTTGTAGGCATAGGCACCGGAAATTCGGTCTTGCCCCAATCGATCTTCAGCCCAGGGGCTGTCGCTGGCGGCGTGGGTAGGTTGAACGGAGGGGATGATTTTTGGATTAAAAAGGGAGAAATCTTCGGGTGCGACTACCTGGGCGTGCTCGATTCTCCATCGCGGATCGTCCTCAGCTGCCAGCACTTGGTTGTATACCTCCAAAACAGTGGCATTGGCAGCATCACCGATAGCGTGGGTGTTGAGCTGGAATCCTTTTTCGACCAAAAGGGCCGCCAGTCGGTGTAAGGAATCTTTGTCCATTCGCAGCAAACCTTTGGTGTTGGCTTGGTCGCTGTAGACTTGTTTGAGGGCGGCTCCTCTGGATCCGAGGGCACCGTCGGCATAGGCTTTTACAGACTTTACGTGGAGCAGGGCTGTTTTGAGACCACCTTTGTCAAGGAAATGTTGCAGGTCTTTTGGATGATTATGGATCATGGCGTAGACCTTGAGTTTCATGACTCCCTGGCGTTGGAGGCTGTCGATGAGGTAAATGTCCTTTTTGGAAATTCCGGCCTGATCTACGGTGGTGATGCCATTTTCGAAACAGATTTCTTGAGCCCTGAGCAGGGCATTGATTTTATCTTGCCGCGTCATGGGTGGAAGGATATTGTGAACCCACTGGGCAGCGGTATCGATAAACAAACCGGTGGGTTGACCTTTGTCCAAAACCATTTGACCTCCATCGATCGTGGTTTTGGGATCTATTCCTGCCCATTCCATGGCTTTTTGGTTGGCCAAGGTGGCGTGACCGTCAATGCGATCTAAGAGGACAGGGAGGTCGGGAAAGGCCTGGCTGAGTTGTTGATGGTTGGGCAGGGACTTGTCCTCCCAAAGATTTTGGTCCCAACCGCTCCCTTGCAGTACCTTTTGGGGATGACTTCGGTGGTGTTTTTTTAGAATTTGAATGATCTGGTCCATGCTGGTGGCGCCTCTGAGGTCGGCTTTGTGGTTGACTCCCAGCCCCAAAAGGTGTCCATGGGCATCAATAAAACCAGGAAAAATACTCAATCCCCTAGCGTCAACGGTATTGACGGGATCGTATTCGGATTGGAGCTCTTCCCCCCCAACGGCGATGAATTTGCCTTGGTCCACGACAAAAGCGGTGGCCTTGTCAAAATTTTCATTGACCGTATAGACGTTGGCATTGTATACCAGAAGATCCACTTTCTTGCAGCAAGACAAGCTGAGGGTCACCAAAAACAAAAGGAAATAAGATGTTCTGTTCATGTCTAAAATCGAAACAAAAATAAACTAAAAAAACAGTTTGAGGGCATTAAAATTACAAATGACTTTTACAGGTTAATGTTAAACTTGTAGCGTACCCCACCCAAATGGAGTTGCTGTTGGTTTATATAATAAGCCCATCGGGAGGTACTGTCTCCAAGATAGAGATGGTTTTCGTAAAACACATCCCAGTGGTCGCTAATTTTCCATGTAATTTCTGAAGCAACAGAGAAAACAGAAGGTAGGGTTTCGAGGGTAGCATAGGCATCGTTTTGGTCTTGCAATGGGGTGATGTTGTATTTTTGGCTTTCTCGTTTTCCCATAAACTGGCCATTCAATTGTATGAAAAATCGCTTTGCCAACCTAAAGTTGCCCTGGACTTCCAAGGAAAACTTTGGTAAATTCCAAGCCTTTAGATCTCCTGCCCGCTGGTACTCGAAATAACGGGTTTCCAGGGAGATTTTATTGTATTCGCTAAACCGCATTTGTAGTGCGGTGATGATGCCCATTTGGTTTATGTTGTCGTAGATCACCTCATAGGCGTTACCCAAACGGTAGGGAATATCGTTATTGTTGTGGACGTAGGGCAATCTTTTGAAGAGTGGAAAATGGTCGACTTGGCTGTATTGGGCATAGAGCTTGAAGGTCAGGCCAGAACCGGGATGGGCATGAAAGCCAATTTCCCCTTGGTGTTTGTAATGGGTATCGGCCATGTGGATGGCGGGAGCGAGGTAAGGATTTTGAAGGGAGAAGGCGGTATAGCTGTTCAGTTCATAACGGCCTTGGTAGTCCAAAAAAGGTTCAATCTTGGCGTTGGGTAAACGGTAGGAAATTGCCAGGGTGGGGAAAACGAAAAAACCAGCGGCGGCCTCGGGTCCGCCAAAGGGATAGTATCCCCGAGCTCCCAAGCTGTACTTGAGAGGCTTATCCCTATTGAAGAATTTAAAGGTGACTCCGGCCAATCCTTTTTGATAGGAAAGGGCTTCGGGGTCGAAGTAGCCGCGCACAAAATTGGTATTGACCAAATCCAATTCCGGAATTAATGCCATGTAGTGATCCAGAATCGGAAGGCGCAGTTGTGCATTGATATTTATCCAATGCTCATTACTATCGAAACGATCGGTGGTGATGCGGGTATTGAGTTGGGCATGGGTCAGGGGGCTATCGTACCACTGCCAATGGGTTCGGATGGACAAATAGTTGAGGTTTTGGGAGGGGTCAATCAAGTTGGCTCGAAAAGAAGGGATGTTTTCCCAATTGAGGTCGTAGAGTCCAAAAAAGTTGTGATGTTGACGATCGAACTTCAAGTCGGAATCTACACGCATGCGATTCTGTTTGTACTGGTGGAGCATATGGAGTGCCGTTCTTTTTTGATCACTGCTGAGTCGGGTATTATCGATGGCTCCTACCCCATGATAAAAAAGTTTGAGCCCTATGGATTGATTTCGATCCAAAGGGACTGTGGAAGAAAAATCCAATTGTAGCTGTGAGGGCATGCCAAAGCCTCCGGAAAAATATGAATTGCTAGGGGAAGAAGATTCTTGTTTTTGCAGTTTTAGCGGGCTGGCTTTGTTGGGCTCAAAAGTGGAGACCACAGGAACGGGATCGAAGGTGTAGGTTACTTTTTGCTGTTTTTGGGTCAGGGAGTCCTCTATTTGAGGTTCGGTTCGGATCTTAAAAACATTTTGTAGGTTGGGACTGTAGGATCGGACCACGGTTACTTCCTGAACACCCAAATCATCGTTGGGGTCTTGTTGTCCCGACAATCCCTGGAAGACGTATAAAAAAACAAGAAATAAAGGAATGGGTTTAATCATTGTCTTGGGCGGAATTTTGCTGGGACAAGCTGGCGTTTTGCTGGGCTTGTTCTCTTTTTATTTTTTCCAAAAGGGCTTGGCCTTCGGTTTTGATATCATCAAACTGTTGGTAGTTTTCGACCAATGATTCCAAAATGTAGGTGGCTTGGAAAGCGTCGTCGAGCGCATAAAAGTTTTGTGCCATTAACAACAAGCTATTGGCCGCCCAATAGGGTTGGCTGCTGAACTTTTGGGAGAGCGCTGCAATGACTTCATTGGAGGCTTGAAACTGCTGGGCTTTGTGCAAACGATGGGCTTTAAAATAGTAAGCTTCAGCAGCGAGGGGTTGTATGGGGGACTTTTCGAGCACGGCATAGGCTTTTTCGGCCTTGAGGCTGTCTGCCATGGCAAGGGCAGCACGGGCCAACACCTCGTAGGCGTCCCATTTTACTTTTACGGCCAAGTGGTCCAAAGCGAGTACTTGTTCGGCTTTTTGGATTGCCTCGGGATAGGCAGAGGATTGATGATAGGACCGCATAAGATTGAACATGGCATAGCGACGGTTTTCTGGTTGCACAGCCATGGCCTCCAACTGCTTCCACAATGGCAGGGCTTCTTCTTTTCTGTTTTCTTTGACCAAAATTTGTGTGGCACGAACCAAGGCCTGTTCTAGAAATTCGTTGGGACTTTGGTCGATCAGTGTTTGGTAGTGTGCCAATGCTTCAGCAGTCAGCCCCTCTTCCAAAGCGATTTCTGCAAGTGCAAAATGGGCTTGCAAGGCGTTTTGGCCTTCGGGATAGGAAGTCAGATAGGATAGGAAGGATTTCTTGGCTTGTTTTTTACGATTGGATAAAAATTGTTTTTCGGCGGCTGCATAGGCGGTTTTTTCCAATTCATTTGCTGAAAAGGAGGCGATGTTGTGCTGTTTGAGCCAGGCGGTAAACTGGGGGACTTGATCCAAATCAATGGCAATTTCTTTGAGGGTTCCCAAGGCTTGCTGGGAGGCAGCGTCGTTGGTGTTGTAAATCACCAATTCTCTGAGCACTTGCTGTGCCTGCTCCAGTTTTTCTTGGTTGTATAAAATCAATCCTTTGTTGAGGATGGCCCTGGGGCGGTAGGGGCTTTTGGGAAAACTACGAATCAATCGGTCATAATTGCTGATGGCGGTATCGAAGGCATTGGCCACGGCATAAGCACTGCTCAATTCGAAATGGGCATCGTCGAGGTAGGCAGAAGAGGGATGCTTTTCAATGAGTGACTCCAGACTGCTGATTTTTTGTGGTATGCGATCGACAAAACCATAACTGATGGCTTTTTGGTACAGGGCATAGTCGGATTGGGCCGGAGACATAGAAATGGCTTGATTGTAATGTTCCATGGCAGGCCAAAAGCGACTGAGGGCAAATTCAGAATCCCCCATCCGCAAATAGGCATCTCGGGCTTTGCTTCGCGAGTAGTGCTTTTGGTTTCGAATGACTTTTTCGAAAGCGGTCAACGCCAATTCGTAGTCTCCCAATTTAAAATAGACATACCCTAGGTGGTAATGGTACTCTAAGAGATGGATTAGGGCGGCATTGGGGTTGTTGTTTTCAAAAGCAAAATAACCATCGGCGGCGTCTTCAAAACGATTGAGTTCGAAGTGGGTTTGCGCCAACCAGAATTGGGATTGGACAGTGATTGAATTGTTTTTATCGTTTTTTAGGGCCTGCTGAAAATAGGTCTCGGCAGCGGTATAATCGCCCGCCTGAAACAGCTGTATAGCTTTGAGGTAGGTGACTTTCTGAAGCAAACGATCGTCTTTATAATCGCCATTGGAAGTCAGTAGGTCGATGACGCCCTCGTAATCCCCACTATTGGTGTAGGAGCTCAACAGCAGGGCAGTGAGTTCGTCCTCGTATTGTGTTTTGGGATATTGTTCTAAATAACGAATGATGACCTGGGGTATCTTTTCGTAGGGGTTACCGATTTCGTAGCTTAGGCGGGCATAGTTGAGCAAAGC
>CAZGUB010000010.1:0-20566 GCA_964528935.1 uncultured Flavobacteriaceae bacterium
GAAAAGACCCTGTATTGTACCTCCAAAACCCGAAAGGTGTTTCCAAAAAAGAAAGAAGACAAATGCTGGATCATTTGGCTGCCTTGAACGAAATGCAAGAAAAGACTTTTGGCGACACTGAAATCAACAGCCGTATATCCAATTATGAAATGGCTTTCAGAATGCAAACCTCTGTTCCCGAAGTGATGGACATCAGCGATGAGCCGGATCACATTCTCAGAATGTACGGAAAAAATTCTTATCGACCAGGAACTTACGCCGCTAACTGTCTTTTGGCCCGCCGATTGATAGAAAAAGACGTACGCTTTGTTCAGCTCTACCATACCGGATGGGACCAGCACGACAATCTGCCCTCCCAAATCACAAGACAGGCAGAGGATGTAGACCAAGGTACTGCCGCATTGATTATGGATCTCAAGCAAAGAGGGCTACTAGAAGATACCCTCGTGATTTGGGGAGGAGAATTCGGTAGAACCAATTATTGCCAAGGACGGTTGACCGATACCGATTACGGCAGGGATCATCACCCAAGATCTTTCACCATTTTTATGGCTGGCGCTGGGATAAAACCCGGATTCACTTATGGAGAGACAGACGACTTTGGCTACAACATCGTTAAGGATCCCATGCACGTCCATGATTTGCAGGCCACCTTGCTACATCAATTTGGTGTTGATCACGAAAAAATGATTTACAAAACCCAAGGAAGAAGATTCCGTTTGACCGATGTTTCAGGTGAAGTAAAACACGACATTTTAAATAGTTGATGACAGAATACAGCTTTGAAATCCTAAAATACATCGGCAAATTCCACCCTTTGGTACTCCATCTACCCATCGGTTCTTTGCTAATGACTTTTTTGCTGTGGGTCGCTTCCAAGTTTCAAAAAACAAACATGGAAAAAGCCATACAGATGGGTCTTGATTTTTCTTTTGTAGGAGCTTTGGTGGCCAGTCTTATTGGTTATTTTCTCTCTTTGGACGATGCCTACACTTTTGAAGCGCTGAAAACTCACTTTTGGGGAGGGATCATTACCTTAGTTTTAAGTTTTGTATTGTGTGTTTTGCATCGAAGCAAAAGTCATAATACCCTTTTTTTTGGTAGTTTTCTATTGACTCTGATTGCATTGACGATTACCGGACATCAAGGGGCAAAAATAACTCATGGTGATGACTATCTGGCCATGCCATCGATGGACGAAGCAACCTCAACCCTCGCTCTTAAAGACAGCATCGACTATTACCGAGAAGTGGTCCAAGTGATTTTTGAGGACAAATGTGTAAGCTGTCACAACGCCAATAAAAGCAAAAGCGGTCTTCGTTTGGATGGCCGAAATTGGGTGATGAAAGGCGGGGAGCGAGGCAGTCTTTTCGATCCGCAAGATCCCCAGAAAGGTCGTTTGGTACAATACATTCATCTGCCCCTAGACGATGAACTGCACATGCCTCCAAAAAACAAAGCACAGCTTACCCAAGAAGAAAAATGGCTCATCAGCCATTGGGTGCTGTCTGGAAACTATCTGTATGATAAAGCCATCAGTATTACTATCAACGACTCCCTAAAAAATCGAATTTTGAGCTTTGTCGGAGCGGATAAACCCATTCAACCGGCTAGAGGTAGTGATTTGGCAAAATTGTTGGCCATCGGATTTCGGATAAAACCCAATGCACTTTCCGACAACATGCTGAAGGTGAAGTTTATGAAATCTCGACTCAATGCAGATCATTTGGAAGCCTTGACTCGCATCAAGTATCAATTAATAGAATTGGATGTAAGCAACACCAATTTCAACGATGAAATGGCGAGGATTTTATTCGATTTCCCTAGACTAAAGGTTCTTCGACTCGATCAAACTTCCATAGGCGACATTACCCTCGAATATCTCCAAAATACCACATTGGAAGTCTTGAACCTTTGCCATACAAAAGTAAGCCAAAGGGGGGTTGAGAAACTGCTGAAAAATGCACCCCCTAAAACGATCTACGCCTGGAACACCACCATCAAAAAAGATCAGCAGAAACAATTGGCTTCCATAGCACCCTCGATGATTCACTTTGGTACTGCCGATTTGTTTGCCGATAAATTGAGCCTTAGTATTCCTGAGTTGCTCAATACCAATACCATTTTTGACGACACCATTGCCCTTCGATTTGAAGAGCCCCAAGTCAAAAACATTAAAATTCATTACACCTTAGACGGTAGTGAACCCGACAAGAATGCACCTGTTTATCAAGGTTCGATCGTCTTGAATGCTTCTAAACTACTCAAAGCCAAGTCGATCAAAGCAGGGTGGCAGGACAGTGAACTGTTGGAGCAGATGATTTATAAAGACAACCATCATGTGGTGGACTATCTACTCCACAGTCCCTTGGGAGAGCAGTACTCCATCAGTCATCACGTCAATTTTACTTTTAATGACAACGAAAATGTTTTGTTTGATCGCAAAAAAGGTGCAAGGGTTTATCGGGGAACCAGTATAGAAGACGGCAAAACATGGTTGGGGGTATTGGAAAAAGATTTTGAAATTGATGTAAAACTAAAACAGACAAAAAACATCAAAAAGGTTACTCTTAGCATGCTCGAAAACCACGACATGAAAGCTTTATTTCCTAAAAAAATTGAAATCTATGGCAAGACTCCAAGCGGAACATACGAATTACTGAATGCTATGTCCATACCTATTTTGGTCGAACCCGACGAGAGAATATCTTATTTTAAAGATTTTACATTAGACGTAGATCTAGATGATTATCAAGAGGTTAAAGTGATAGCCCAGAACCACAAGCTTTTTCCAGATGCACCGGTATATCGCAAAGCAAAAAACCGAAAAACTTGGCTGTTCATAGACGAGGTAATTTTTTGGTAATCTGAACAAAAACAATTTTTAACGAAATCAAATGAATTTATTTCAATCCCAACTTGCAAATTTTAAAATAAAGCTGAAATTTTTCGCCTGCCTGACCCTTCTCTTTTTCAATCTGCTCTCTGCCCAACAAAATGACTTGGAGATCATCAAATCCAGAATTTACAACAGCATACTGAGTCAATATTCTGGCATACCGTACGATTCTCCTGAAAAAGTTTACGATGATAAAATTCTGGAGAAGATTCTGGCTGATTTTGATGGTGAAAAATGGCCTTACATCCACTACTCAGACGTATCGAGGGAGGGATTTGACAATGGTATCCACCTCAAAAACCTCCTAAGAATGGCGGTTGCTTTTAAAAGTCCAACCTCAAAATATTTTGAAAATCAATCTCTTTTAACCCAAGTCATCAACGGGTTGCGTTTTTGGTGCGAAAATGACTTTTTTGGCGAGAATTGGTGGGACAACCAAATTGGCACACCATGGAGCATGGTAGAATTGATGTTGGTGATCGGAGAAAAATTGCCAAAAAAACTAGTTTCCGATGCTCAGGTGATGATCCAGCGGGCCAACATCAATAAGGGAGGGGCGCGACCCGGTGGAGACCGTATTAAAGTGTCTTCTATTGCGGCGAAAAATCAACTTTTTTTGGGCAACAGCAAGCAGTTTGATTTGATCATCAATATTATTGAAAACGAAATCAAATTTGTGGATTGGATAGGAGCGGATTTTGGCTATACTTTTTCAAAATCAGACACCGGAGGTTTTAACGAGTTTTCCAAAGCCAACGGCAGGGGATTGCAGTACGATTATAGCTTTCACCATAGAACCGATGGAGTGAACAATACGCTTTCCTATGGATTGGGTTGGGCCAGGGCTTTTGTAGAATGGGCCTATTATACCAGAAACACCGATTACGCCTTTTCCCTCGAGAAAACAAAAATCTTGGTTGACTATTATTTGGATGGGGTCTGTAAAACTTCTGTTTTTGGAATAAAATCCGACTTTGGTGCCAAAAATAGGAGCATCTCTAGGCAGGGGGCAACCAAGCCTTTTGACAATGTGGTTACTCGTAAATTGATTTCTTTGACAAACTACAGGGAGGGCGAGATGAGAGAAATCATAAAGCTCAGAGACGAGGGAAATAATGGAACGGCAAGTGCCCATGCCACTTTTTACTGGAACAGTGAACATTTTGCGTTTCAAAGACCCCAATTCTACACTTCTGTTAGGCTATATTCTTCTCGAAACATGAATATGGAAAGTCCCTATAATAGTGAGGGGCTACTGAACCACCACCGGGGAGATGGTGCCAACCACATTTACACCCACGGGGCAGAATACGATGACATTTCTCCTGTTCTGGATTATCAAAGAATTGCAGGTACCACAGCCGTTCAAAAAGAGAGCTTACCCCACCACAACCAAATAAAAAAATTGGGATTGACAGATTTTGTTGGAGCTGCTACCAATGGAAAATACGGGGTGGTAGGTTTTGATTTCAAAAGCATACACGACCCAATGGTAGCCAGAAAGTCTTGGTTTTTCTTTGACGAGCAATACCTTTGTCTGGGTTCCGGCATCTCTACAAAATCAAAGAACGAAGTCAACACCACACTCAACCAAAGTCTTTTGAACGGAGTCGTTCATGTATCGTCCTTGGGTAAAGCTCAAAAACTTGAAAAGGGCTCTCATCAATTGGTAAATATAGACTGGATCCATCACGACAATACGGCCTATTTTTTTCCTATTTCTCAAAAGGTCTCCCTTCAAAACGACGAAGTCACTGGAACTTGGTGGCGCATTAATAAACAGATAGATTCTTCTAAAGAAGAGATCCGAAAGGGTGTTTTTAAGACCTGGATAAACCACGGTGAATCTCCGGACAACGCTTCCTACCAATACTTTGTGAGACCAAACACTAGCCTTGAAAAATTGTTAGTCGGAGAAGTGAATAATCGCATCCAAATCTTGTCTAACACCCCCTACCTTCAAGCGGCTATCCACACCCATCTTAAATTGGTTCAAGCTGTTTTCTACCGAGCAGGACAACTCGAGGTAGGAGCGGGGCTCAAAGTTCAAGCCACAGCCCCTTGTATCTTATTGATTAAAATGGATTCTGAGGATAAAATATTACAAATCACCGCAAGCGATCCCAACCGCGAGTTGTCATCCTTACTGTTGAAAGTTAATAAGAAGTTTGAGGGCAGTAGCAAAAGTTTTCGTTCTTATTGGAACACCGATGATGGCTGGTCTGAAATCATCATTAACCTGCCCCAAAACGGTTACGCCGGTCAATCGGTTGTCATACCATAGCGTTCTGTCAGCGAACCACCATAAATTTGATGGCTTGATGCCCCTCCTTGGCAGAATAAATCCTTAAAAGATAGACTCCGGAAGGATAGCCTAGGGTAACTAAAGCCGGTCGGACTTCCCGTACCCTGTTTTATAATGGTATAGGTAGTGGTAGCCGTTCCCATACCGTTGTAGGCGGTTACAACCAACTTATTTGTCCCCAAGCCAATTCGGTTATCCATGAAAGTTCTCCGGTATTTTCATCTATGGAGATACCTGTGGTAGCAGGGCTAAACTTAAACTTACCGGTATCGTTATTCCATTTGATAGGTTGGGGCGATAAAAATCAATGGCAAAGTATGCACTTGAAAGCAAAAAGGTTAAGAAATAAGGTTTATCTGCAGATTTTACACCTATTTCGTTAGAAAACCCAGCACAATTAGTAGTTAATGCATGGATTGATTTGAAAGAAAATTCTTACAAATTTTGAAAAAAAACATAAAATTCAGTAAAGGGGGTGGGGGCTTATAAAACATTCTCTTATGCCATCGGGTATAGAAATAGGTTTTCTATTGGAGGGATCCACATAGCACCATTGGGTTTTGCACCGCACCAGCAGTTGATCGGTCTTGTCATCAAAAAACTCTACGATTCGAAGCGACAGAGGCCCTTTTACCTCCTTTACATGGGTTTCTATTCTGAGGACATCTCCCAAAAAAGCACCCCGCTTGTAGGCCACATCGTGGTTCCTGACCATCCAAACAGCAGTGCCGGCTCCTGTAAAACTCTTGAGTTTATTCCAGTGGGTCTTGGCTACTTCCTGAGCCCAATACAAATATTGAACATTGTTGACATGCTGGAGATCATCCAAATGTTTTTGTTCTACGACAAGTGTAATGATATAACGATGAATCACTTTTTGGGTTCAATTTTGATCTCAAACAACTTACTCCAATTTTTGCCGGTCACAAAAAAAGTCTTTCGCTCCGGATGATAAGCGATCCCATTGAGCACATCCAAATTTGGAACTTGAGCTACTTTATTTTTCAAACCAGAAAAATCGATCACCCCCTCTACAGCTCCATTTTTGGGATTAATGATTACCCCAACTTCTTTGTTAAACTGATAGGTGTTTGCATATATTTTCCCGTTTACCCATTCCAACTCGTTGATCTTGGTGAGAGCATTTTTATCGGTCATGACCTGAATTTTACCCATTTCGACCTGTGTTTCTGGGTGGAGCAACCAAATTTGATGTGTTCCATCTGATTTGTACAATTTTTCTCCGTCATTGCACAAACCCCATCCTTCTTTACTTCCCTGATAGACAAAAGACCGTTCAATCTTCAACTGGTCGGGCTGGTACTGAAAACCTATTTTTCCCTGCCAAGTAAGTTGAAAAAGCTGATCGTTTAGCACACTGATGCCCTCACCGAAATAAACTTGATCCAAGGTGATCTGTTGAAAAACCTCACCGGTCTTAAAATCGACTTTTCGCAAAGTAGATTTCCCTCTCAAACCTGTACTTTCGTACAAGGTGTCTCTGTAAAACTCCAACCCCTGAGTATAGGCAGTTTTGTCGTGGGGGTATTCCTTGACCAGTGTATAGGTGTAGAGCGTGGGTTTGGTGTCGGACACGATAGTAAGCTGCTCCCGGTACTCTGTCGTATTGCCGGAACTGTAAACAGTAGCCACCAGAGGGTGAATTCCCAGCGAATGGTTCTTCAAAGGATGACCGTCCAATACATTTTTCCCCTCTAGGGTGACAACCACAGAATCAATCGGATGATTTTTCTTGTTCTGAAGGGCAAATTTTAGTGTATCATTTAAGGTGTATTTTTTGTTTTTTTCGGGAAGGGTCAATTTGAAATCTTTGGAGAGGTCGCTGTTGCACTTTAAGAAGAGTAATGAGGTCAGTAAAATCCAAAATTTCATCGGAAGCGATCTTAAATAGGTTATAAAATTAAGAATTTAAAATAATTGTCTAACGCATTAAACCTGTTATATTTGCAGTGGGCAAGTCCTGCACAACCAGCTCCTGCCGAATCCCCCCAGGGCGGGAACGCAGCAAGGGTAGGCGGTTGTAGCGGTGTGATGTAGATCGCTTGCCCATTTTTATTTCCATGACTAAAGTAGTTTTAATTACAGGCGTTTCATCGGGCTTGGGCAAAGCCACCGCCGCATTCTTGGCCGAGCGAAATTATCGTGTTTTTGGAAGTTGTAGAAATCCAAAACAACATAGCTTTCCACCCGGCATCGAAGTTATGTCTTTTAATCTCAACCAACCCGAAACGGCTCAAAAATTGGTCAAAAAAGTGGTCGAAAAGGCGGGTCGAATCGATGTCTTGATCAACAATGCCGGTGCAGGAATCACCGGAGCAATTGAGGAAATAGATTTTCAAAGCATGCAATCCCATTTTACGACCAATCTATTTGGCCCGCTTGCGCTCACTCAAAAAGTTTTGCCGGTCATGCGAAAACAAAAATCCGGACTCATCATCAATATCACCTCCATAGGAGGCTATATGGGATTGCCCTATCGGGGGATGTATTCGGCTTCCAAATCGGCACTGGGAATCGCTACTGAAGCCTTGAGAATGGAGGTAAAGCAATTTGGTATATCGGTGGTAACTTTGGCACCCGGAGATTTTACCACTGATATTGCCGCACGTCGTATCTATGCTCCATTAAAGAAAAAATCCCCTTATCATCAACATTACAAACATGCCCTAGACACCATAGATGACCACGTGGATCAGGGGAGTGACCCCAAGGATTTTGCGGTGCAGGTGTATAAAATCATGAGAAGCAAAAAAAGAAAAGTACATTACCTGTCGGGTTCTTTATTGCAGAAAACCTCCCTACTTTTAAAAAATTTATTGCCCGACACCTGGTTTGAAAAAATGATAATGAACCACTATAAAGTTTAACCGAAAAACACCAAAAAATGAAATTCTTCATCGACACTGCCAATTTAGACCAAATCAAAGAAGCCCAAGATCTGGGTATTTTGGATGGCGTTACTACCAACCCCTCATTGATGGCAAAAGAGGGCATTACCGGAACTGACAATATTCTTAAACACTACGTGGATATTTGCGAAGCTGTAGAAGGCGATGTCTCGGCAGAGGTGATCGCAGTCGATCTCGGAGGTATGATCAGAGAAGGAGAACAATTGGCTGAATTACACCCTCAGATTGTGGTGAAAATTCCAATGATCAAAGATGGTGTACAAGCCTTAAAGTACTTTTCAGAACGCAACATTAAAACCAATTGTACCTTAATCTTTTCTTCAGGTCAAGCCCTTTTGGCGGCCAAAGCCGGTGCCACTTACGTCTCTCCATTCATAGGGCGTCTGGACGATGTCTCTACCGATGGATTGGGATTGATTCACGAAATCCGAGAGATCTATGACAACTATGCTTACGAGACAGAAATACTGGCAGCATCCATTCGCCACACCATGCACATTATAGACTGTGCCAAAATTGGAGCAGATGTGATGACCGGTCCACTCAGTGCCATCATGGGGCTACTCAATCATCCGTTGACAGACATTGGACTGAAAAAATTTCTAGAAGATTATAAAAAGGGCAATTAGTTGTTGCGCAAAACTTCTACAAAATTTGGGGCACTAAAATTGGCAAAGCCCTCAATTATTTTGCCATTTTGGTCAACGACTATGGCGCGATTGAGAAGGGATAACACCCATTTTTTACTATCGCTCTCAAAATTGGTAAATGCCAGTTGACTGTCGGGGTCAATGTCCATCATTCG
This sequence comes from uncultured Flavobacteriaceae bacterium, assembly GCA_964528935.1. GTDB lineage: Bacteria > Bacteroidota > Bacteroidia > Flavobacteriales > Flavobacteriaceae > UBA8316. The sequence goes on from CAZGUB010000010.1 coordinate 8,940, forward strand.
GTGAACTTCAAAAACAATTTCATTGAATGGCTGCATACATATGCCTAGAAACTGGTAATCAGGAAACTGTCTTTCGAGGTTTTTTACTTTCGTAATCGTATTTCGATAATGACTCATCTGGGTTTGAGACCAAAAATAAAAAACAGTAGGCTGTTGAATCAACTGACTACTGTTTACCGTTTTTAGCCGATAATCTTGTAGCTTGATCTCAGGCAATTGTTTACCCTTGGTCATGCTTTCGATATCGTTGTGCAAACCCAAAACCTCGTTTAAATAGGCAATAGAGCTATTGGTGACAATAAATTGCTGTATGAACTTTTCGTGATGATCGTGGTTCTTTATTTTCATCAACTCTTCAAAAGCAACCGCTCTGGCGAGATTACTTTTTAACACACTGCCCTGTATTTTTTGATCGATCAACTGTAATCTTTTGATGTTGAACTGGGTGCTGTCTCTATTTCTAAAATAGCTTTGCCCTCGTTCCAAGGCTTGATTGCTCAAGTAGTTGAGCAGATAATTGATATAAGGGTCAAAAAAAGCCAAATCATTTTCACCAAGACTCAGATATTTCTGATAGTCGAAGTACAAAGAATCTTGCAATTTGTCCCAAGAGGTTCCCCTTAGCAGGGCGTAACGCTCTTTTCTAGTTGCATAGGGGTATATGTATGCCGCTTGGGTAATCTTTTGCGCAATAGGAGACAAACGATTGATGGAATCCATTTCGATCCATTGGTTTTTCTTTTCTACCAGAAGTGAGTCGATGAGTTGTTTAAATTGGGCTCCATCCAATGAATATTTAGAAGACAAAAAGCTGTTTTCTTCCTCAAAACGCAAGAACAAGTCGGTCATAAAATTGTTTTTGGCCGCACCGAGACCTGAAAAAACAATAGATTCATCGAAAGAGGAAGCGTTGATCCGCACCCAGATACTGTCACCTTTTTCCAAAAAAACGGACTTGTATTCCGGAATGTGCTCAAATTTATACATACCGGTCTCCAAAGAGTCGTAATGTCTAAAAAAACGATAATCGTTGTCCAAAGTCAATGAATCTAAAGTGACATTGTCTTTGTAGAGGGTCACATAGGTGGAGGATGGATTGATTACTTGTCCACCAAAAAAAACAGATGAGTTGGTGGCATCAGTTCCGCATGATGACAATACAAGAGCTACCAAAAAAGCTATGAACCAAAAAAAGAAAGGCTTTGATTTTTTCATAAACCATTGCAATTTACTGCAACTAAAGTTTAAAAAAAAGCAATCGCTGAAGTAGAAATATTTACTTTTGCCAAAGCAAAGTTAAAGTTATGCTTTCAGTAAATAATCTATCGGTTCAATTTGGCAAAAGGGTTTTATTTGACGAGGTAAACGTAACCTTTGGTCCAGGAAACTGCTATGGAATTATCGGAGCCAATGGTGCCGGAAAATCAACCTTTTTAAAGATCATTTGTGGGCAACAAGAGGCCAATTCGGGATCTGTTTTCCTGGAGCCCGGAAAACGATTGTCTGTATTGGAGCAAAACCATAACGCTTACGATGCCAATACCGTTTTGGAAACCGTACTTAGGGGAAATCAACCTCTTTTTAAAATAAAACAAGCCATAGAGGACCTTTACGCCAAATCCGATTTTTCTGATGCCGATGGTGAAAGAGTAGGGGAGTTGCAATTGGAATTTGAAGAGATGGACGGGTGGAATGCCGAAAGTGATGCCGCTTCACTACTATCCAATCTTGAAATACCCGAATCACTACACCATGCGACCATGGCCGATTTGGATGGAAAACAAAAAGTAAGGGTGCTTTTGGCTCAGGCTCTTTTTGGAAACCCCGATGTTTTGATCATGGACGAGCCCACCAATGACTTGGATTACGACACCATCAAGTGGTTAGAGCATTTTTTGGCCAATTATGACAATACGGTCATTGTAGTTTCTCACGATAGGCATTTTCTCGATGCAGTTTGCACTCATATCTCCGATATCGATTTTGGAAAAATAAACCATTATTCCGGCAATTATACCTTTTGGTACGAGTCCAGCCAATTGGCCGCACGCCAGAGGGCACAACAAAACAAAAAAGCAGAGGAAAAGAAGAAAGAACTTCAGGAATTTATCGCCCGTTTTTCTGCCAACGTAGCCAAATCCAAGCAGGCCACTTCCCGAAAAAAAATGATCGATAAGCTCAATATTGAAGAAATCCGACCTTCGAGTCGCCGCTATCCGGGAATCATCTTTGAACAAGAACGAGAGGCCGGAGATCAGATTCTAAACGTTGAAGGCCTGTCCTTCAGCCTAGAGGGACAAAAACTTTTCGACAATATTCATTTCAATATGGCACGTGGTGACAAAGCCATTGTTTATTCCAAAGACTCTAGGGCGGTGAGTGCCTTTTATGAAGTGATCAATGGTAATATGCCGGCCGAAAGTGGTAAGTATGAATGGGGAGTTACCACCACCCAAGCCTATTTGCCTCTGGACAATAGCTCTTTTTTCAATTCCGAATTGTCATTGGTCGATTGGCTTCGCCAATGGTCAACGACAGAAGAAGAACGGGAGGAAGTCTATCTGCGTGGCTTTTTGGGCAAGATGTTATTCAGTGGCGACGAGGCCTTGAAAGCCTCCAACGTTCTCTCTGGAGGTGAAAAAGTACGCTGTATGCTTTCCAAAATGATGATGACTAGGGCCAATGTATTGATGCTAGACGAGCCCACCAACCATTTGGATCTGGAATCGATTACCGCCATCAACAACGCTCTGAAAATTTTTAAGGGAACGGTGCTTTGTACCACCCACGATCATGCTTTTGCACAGACGGTAGGCACCCGTATTCTCGAACTTACGCCCACTGGAATCATTGATCGCTATTGCACTTTCGATGATTATATGGAAGATCCTAAGATCAAATCAGTGAGGCAAAAGATGTATCTACTGTGAGTTTTGGGGTTTTTCCCGATCGAAATAGTCTTTATTAGACTGCAGCGTCAGAAAAATGTATGTTAATAAGAGGATTTACGAAAAGCTTGATAGGGTAGAATTAATTTTAATAAAAAATTAAAGTAGGAATTTATAAAAATTTAAAATTAACCACCAGTTTTTCATCAAATTATCATATAATCTAAGTAATTAATCACTCATGACCACAAAACAACAAAACATACTTAGTAGCGCACTTTATCTTTTTTCAAAAAACGGATTTGAAGCCACCTCAACCCGAACTATTGCTCAAAAAGCATCCGTATCAGAAGGATTAATTTTTAGACATTTTGAAAATAAAATGGGTTTGTTGATCGAATTACTCAATATCGGTCAAAGCAAGCTTGAAAACAAGATCAAATCGTTTGATAAATTGACTCACCCTAAAGTGATACTTAAACATTTAATTGCAGTTCCTTTCAATATTTCCGGTGATATAAAAGATTACTGGAGATTATATTATAGTTTGAAGTGGCAGATGGATATCGGGCCATTTCTTTTTTTAGAAAATGTTAAAACAAAGTGTTTAAGCGCCTTCAAATCTCTAGATTACTCTGATCCTAATTCAGAATCCGAAATGTTTATGTTGATTTTTGAAGCGGCGATCATTCATGTATTGCAAAATCCAGATTCCAATCATCACATTCTATATAATACTATCCTTAAAAAGTATGAATTATAACAGTTTTTATTTTAAAAATATGTAAGCACTTACTTATTTACTTCTATAATTGATATTATGTAAAATAGGAATATTGAATAAACCCTATTTTCACCAAAAAAGGAAATATTTAATTTTGAAAAATATCTATCCTCTATTCCCAACATTTCAATAAATGGAAAAAAAATTAAAGAGTTTGTCGGATTTGGCCAATATTAAATTTAAGGATCTGGCTCCTTCAATAGATGAAAACGAGGAAACCCCAACCGAACTTCCAAAACAATATTTGGAGGCACACTACAGCAGCAAAGGTCGAGCCGGAAAAGTCGTCACCCTCATAAAAGGATTCCATGGCTCAGAAGCCGAACTGAAAGCATTGGCCAAAGCCCTTAAAACGGCCATCAAAGTGGGTGGAACCGTCAAAAACGAAGAAATTCTAATTCAAGGAGACCATAGAGAAAAAATAATGGAGACCCTCAATGCCATGGGACACCAAGTAAAGCGCATCGGAGGCTAAAACTCAAAGTCTCCAATCTATGGGCGTTTTACCTATGGAAAACAAATAAGCGTTGGCCTTGCTAAAATGTCTATTTCCAAACCAATACCCCCTATTGGCACTCAATGGCGAAGGATGACCGGATGTTAAAACACAGTGTTTTTTTTCGTCAATCAATTTTAATTTTTGTTTAGCAAAACCACCCCACAACAAGAATACGATACCCTCATATCGTTCAGAGAGGATTTCTATGACCCGGTCGGTAAACTTTTCCCATCCCTTTCCTTGGTGACTACCCGCTCTGTGAGCTTCTACCGTAAGGCTGGCATTGAGCAAAAGTACGCCCTGCTGTGCCCAAGCTGTTAAATCTCCCCTCTCCGGGTAGGGAATTTGCAAGTCTTTTTCCAATTCTTTAAAAATATTGATTAATGAGGGCGGATGGGATACCCCCGGTGGCACCGAAAAACACAAACCATGGGCTTGGCCGGGGCCGTGATAAGGATCCTGACCCAAAATCACCACTTTAGTTTTTTCGGGAGGACACAAATCAAAAGCTCTAAAAATCATCGATCCGGGAGGATAGCATTTGGCCGAGCCATAGGCCGATTTTACAAAATCACTAAGATTCCGAAAATAGGGCTTTTCGAATGTATCCCAAAGGATTTTTTCCCAATCCGAATGTATGCTTACGGCCACTATTTCTTAATTTTGTAGGGCTAATTTAGAAAAATTGATGGGGCATCTCCCAAAAAAAACACTTGAAGACCTTGAATTTTTTAGGGTAACCGAACAAATCTCCGCATTTGCCGTTACCCCTATGGGAAAAGCTGCTTGCGCTGCCCTCACACCCCTTCCCGATTCTACCATGGCCCTGTCCGAACTCCAGGCCGTTTCTGAATACCTGGCCTCCTTTGAAAACGACAACAGGATTCCCAACCACGGCTTTGAAGATCTCTCTCCTACCTTTCGATTGCTTAAAATAGAAAACAGTGTGTTGGAAATTAACGCTTTCAGAAACATTGGTGATGCTTCGCTGACCGTTAACACCCTATTGATCTTTCTCAACAAATTCAAAACCTACTACCCTTCCCTTCAGCTATTGGGTGCTGATATCGAAATCAATAAAGAAATAAAAAAAGAAATCGACAACATTATTGATCGATTTGGAGAAATACGGGACAATGCCTCCGACAACCTTTACACCCTCAGAAAAGAAATCCAAGTCCTTAAAGCAAAAATAAGTCAAAGCTTCAATAAGGCCCTAAGTCACTACCAAAATCTGGACTATTTAGACGACATACGCGAATCCGTCGTCGAAAACAAAAGGGTATTGGCCGTAAAAGCCATGCACCGCAGAAAAGTAAAAGGAGGAATCCTCGGAAGCTCCAAGACTGGAAGTATTGTCTTTATTGAGCCAGACGCCACCATGAAATTTTCGCGAGCCCTTCAAAACCTTGTTTTTGAAGAGCGCGAAGAAATCAAAAAAATACTCAGTCAACTGACAGACCATCTTCGTCCCCATCTCCATCTGCTCAAACAATACCAAGTTTTTCTAATACATCTCGACACCATTTTTGCCCGTGCCCGCTATGCCCAAACCATCAATGGGCTGCTTCCTATTTTTTCTGACCAGCAAGAATTAGAGCTCAAAAATGCCTACCACCCCCTGCTCTACCGCACCCACCAAGCTGAAGGAAAAAATACTTTTCCCCAAGACATACACCTCCATCCAAAAAGTAGAATTGTGGTCATTTCAGGCCCCAATGCCGGCGGAAAGAGTATTACCCTCAAAACCGTTGGTCTGCTCCAATTGATGCTCCAAAGTGCCATACTCATCCCCGTTCACGAAAAAAGTAGGGTCTGCTGGTTTGATACCATTCTCACCGATATCGGAGACAATCAGTCCATCGAAAATCATTTGAGCACCTACTCCTATCGTCTCAAAAACATGAAAGGTTTTTTGAAAAAATGCGACCAAAAAACTTTATTTCTGATCGACGAATTTGGTACTGGTTCAGATCCGGAACTGGGTGGAGCACTGGCCGAAGTCATTCTAGAAGACTTTTATGAGCGCAAATCCTTTGGACTTATTACCACCCACTACACCAACCTAAAGCTGCTGGCCAACGAAAAATCTGCCATGGTCAACGCCAACATGCAGTTTGACGACAAAACACTCGAACCCATCTTCAAACTTATTCTGGGCGAGGCAGGAAGCTCTTTTACCTTCGAAGTTGCACAAAAAAATGGTATTCCTTTCAGTCTGATCAACCGTGCAAAAAAGAAAATTGAAAAAGGAAAAGTAAGATTCGATGCCACCATTGCAAAAATGCAAAGGGAGCGCAATCAAATGGCCAAAACCGGAAGATCTCTCAAAGAAAAAGAAACCAAATTTGAGAGCGAGACCGAGCGGCTTGAAAAACTCAACGATAAATTAAAATCTAAACTCACCAGTTACCAAGAACTGTTCGACCACAACCAACGTATGATTGTTTTGGGCAACAAGGTCAATGATATCGCGGAGCGTTTTTTTCAAAACAATAAAAAAAGACCTTTGATCGCCGAAATGCTCAAATTGGTGGAAGCCGAAAATGCCAAAAGAAAACGAAAAACGGCCGCTCAAGCCAAAAAGGATCGTGAAGAAAAGAAAAAACTGGAACTGGAAGTCAGCCAGAAACTGGTAGGCATAAGAAAAGAAAAAAAGAAGAAAAAAGCACAGCCCATTCCTACCCAAACCAAAGTAGTAGTCCCACTGAAGGTGGGCGATAAAGTGAGAATGCTCGACGGAAAATCTGTAGGCAGCATCGATGCCATCGAAAAACAAAAAGCCATTGTCAACTATGGCCTTTTTACCACCCAAGTAAGTTTAGATCAACTGGAAATCGCCACCTGATGCATCCGGTAATCTATTACGATGGTTATTGTCCATTTTGTCACTTTTGGGTTAGAATACTCCTCAAATACGACAAGAAAGCCGTCTTTCGATTTGCCCCACTAACCGGAAAAAGCGCAACCTCTTATTTTGCAAAACAGAGCAGAGAACTCCCTCAAAGCATCGTACTGATTATGGAAGAAAAAGAGTACCTGGCCTCACAAGCAGTTTTCGGTATTCTAAAAATTTTAGGCGGTCCTTTCCGTATGGGGTTACTATTTAAGATCTTACCCCTTTGCTTTACCGATTTTGTCTACCATACCATTGCCAATAACAGATTTTTTTTTGGTAAGGCTTATGGGCGTTGTTTTCTTCCTCAGCCAAGACATAAAGATAGATTTTTTGATTGAGGTTTACGTTTTTGGGTAGTGATCGTCCCATTTTTTCTCCAATGGCTCTTTCCGAAGTTTTCCGACAGATTTGGCCACCAGCATTGATACAGAAGCATCACCGGTAATGTTGACTACCGTGCGACACATGTCTAAAGGACGGTCTATGGCAAAAATCAATGCCAAACCGGCCTCAGGGATTCCTGCCTGTCCCAGAACAATAACCAGCATTACCATTCCGGCCCCCGGCACAGCGGCTGCTCCTATAGAAGCCAAAGTAGCTGTAAGGATAATACCCAACTGGGCCAAAACACCCAAATCCATCCCGAAAGCCTGGGCGATAAACACCGCCGCCACTGCCTGGTAAAGGCTGGTACCGTCCATATTGATCGTAGCACCAATGGGCAGTACAAAACTGGCCACTTCCTCCCCTACTCCCAGGTGTTCCTCTACCCGTTCCATGGTCACTGGTAGAGTAGCCGCACTGGAACTGGTTGAAAAAGCCAATAACTGGGCAGGAGAAATTTCTTTGAGAAATTTTAAGGGAGCGTATCCCACAAAAAATCGCACCAAAAAAAGGTAAAACAAAACCATCAAAACCAAGCCCGCTACCAAGGTAATCGCATACAAGCCCAGTGCGCGAAAAAGGTCCAAACTAGGAGATTCAGCCACCAAGGCGGCCAAAAGGGCAAAAACACCATAAGGGGCAGCAATCATAATCAAATCGATCAGCTTCAGAATGACTTCATTAAAAGCATCAAAAAAAACCTTGACTGGTGTGGCTTTTTCAGTCGGAATAAGAATCAGCCCGATCCCGAAAAACAAAGCAAAAAAGATCACCTGCAACATATTGCGGTTTTCTGTAGTAGCCTTAAATATGTTGTCGGGAACCAAATCTACTAGAGCCTGAAGTGGGCCTGCATCTCTTTGTTGATCCGCTACGGCCTGTTTTTCGGCCGCATCGGTTTGATAGGTGACCACCAGCTCTTGACGGGTGTTTTCACTGATCTGGTTTCCCGGCCGGACAACATTGACCAAAAACAAACCGATGACTACTGCTACAACCGTTGTCAATACATACACCCCGATGGTTCTTCCACCCATGAGTGATAACTTGGAAATGTCTTTAAGATCGGAAACCCCTTTGATCAAAGAACCCAAAATCAATGGCATCGCAATCAGTTTCAGTGCATTGATAAAAATGGTTCCAAAGGGTTTTACCCAATCAGAAATCCATTGAGAACCGCCCTGAAATTGCGAGAATAAAATCCCTACCAAAACCCCCAAGATCATGCCGAGCATAATACTCCAGTGTAAGGGTAGTTTCTTCATGATCTATTTTTTTACTGCGCGATTGAGTAATGTAAAATCAGCCAATACCAATGCGGCCATCGCCTCTACGATGGGCACAGCTCTTGGGACCACACAGGGATCGTGCCGTCCTTTGCCTTGCATTTCTACTGTTTCCCCTTTGTTGTTGATGGTGGGTTGGGATTGCATTATGGTCGCTACTGGTTTGAAAGCCACCTTGAAATAGATGTCCATACCATTGGAAATGCCGCCTTGGACCCCACCGGAACGATTGGTTTGGGTGGTTCCGTCTGTATTGTAAAGATCGTTGTGCTGGCTGCCCCTGTCTCGGGCTCCGGCAAAACCACTGCCGTATTCGAATCCCTTAACAGCATTGATCGAAAGCATCGCTTTTCCCAATTCTGCATGCAATTTGTTGAAAACTGGCTCTCCCAGACCCGAAGGTACATTTTGTATCACACAACTGATCACCCCGCCTACTGTATCTCCTTCTTTTCGTATTTTTTTAATCAATTCCTCCATTTCATTTGCAGTCTTGGGATCAGGACAACGAACGGGATTATCTTCTATTTTGCTGAAATCCAAATCGGCATAGGGTTTTTTCAATTCAATTGCGCCAACAGCAGAAACAAAGGCAGTAAAACGAATTTCTTTGAGAAATTGCTTGGCAATGGCTCCTGCCACTACCCTACTGGCAGTCTCGCGAGCAGAACTTCGACCCCCACCGCGATAATCCCTTACACCGTACTTGTCGTCATATACCTTATCGGCATGGGAGGGGCGGTACTGATCTTTGATGTGGTCGTAGTCTCTGGATTTTTGATTGGTGTTGTATATGGCAAAACCAATGGGGACTCCGGTGGTTTTACCTTCAAATATTCCGGAAAAGAAAGTCACTTCATCTGGCTCCTTTCTTTGGGTAACAATGGCTGACTGACCGGGCTTTCTTCGGTTTAGCTCCCGCTGAATAGCCTCCAAATCCAATACTATTCCCGAAGGACAACCATCGATTACACCGCCTATGGCGGACCCATGCGACTCCCCAAAAGTCGTCAACTGAAATAAATTTCCAAAGGTGTTTCCTGACATATTTGATTGTAAAATGCAAATATAGTGGGAAAGTTTTGATTTTGGCCGGCAAAGCGCTACTTCCCTACAAGGAGAGAAATAATCGATATTGAGGGGGGCTGGACGACAGATTCTCGGCATCAAAAACCACCACGCCCAATTTGTAAAAATTAACCGAAAACAAAACCCCTTGTTGTCGGCAGATTTCTCGCCAGGCCTGTTGCATGCCTCTGCTCCAATGAATGTCGTCAAAAATCACCAATGCTTTATGATTCAAGTTTGCCTTGAGCTGGTTGAAATAACTCAAGGTAGCAGCATATTGGTGATTTCCGTCGATGAACACCAAGTCAAAACGGTGTTTACTACCAGCCAGTTTTTTAATTGAGGCATCATAAAGTCCGTGGATCACTTCAAAACGATCGTTTTGGGAAAGGTTGGAAAAACGTTTTTCAGCGATTGCACAAAGTCCTTTCACTCCTTCTAAAGTCACCAATTTAGCCTTTTTCTTCCCTTCCAGAGCTTTGAGGAAATACTGTCCGGAAACTCCCAGATTGGTACCGATTTCGAGAATGTTCAGCACCTTTTTACTTCGTGCCAGATGATAAAAAAAACGGGTCCATATTTCGGGAGATGCGGCTTTTTGAACCACTGCTGCGACACTCATTTTGTTGGCAGATCCAATTTCTTCAAAACTTATGACTTGAGGATTGTCAGCCAATGCATTTCGGTACTCTCCCAAAAAAACTAAGTCATTAATTTCCTCTGGCGTTGTCTGGCCTTTTGAGGTTTTTAGGAAGGCTTGGGCGATCATTTGTCCCTCCAGCCCCGATCTCTCCAACAAAGCAAGGTTTCTGGATTGATTGGTTTTGCCAATGCAATAATGTTTAATTTTTTGAAGAAAGCGAAAAATCATACCTTTAGTTTTTATCGTAGAGAATGGGATTGAGAGGGGTGTCAATGATCTCGCCTATTTTTGCACCGGGACACCAAGTATTCCAATCATTGATTTGTCCGTCATTGGTCGGAGCCTGGAGCTTCATGTCTTTGTCCATGTAGATTACGGTCATTACTTTTCTGGTCTCCTTTGTCCTATTGGGGCCTGCTCGATGAAAAATCCACCCGGAGTGAAAACTCACTTCCCCACAGTCGAAGGGTTCAGAAATTTTTTTAAAATCGGTAACACGAAGTCGTTTTTCTATCCATTGCTCACTCTCATCGCTGATGGCCAAGGTTCTCCCTTCACCGATGACATGACTGCCAGCACTGAACTCCAAAGGTCCCATCTCAGCATCTATTTTTTGTAGAGGAATCCAAGCTGTGATGGTTTTGTCACTGCTCAAAGGCCAGTAGTATTGATCGGCATGCCAAGGAGTAAAACCTCCGTTGCCTTCTTTGAAAAGTGCTTGATCGTGGTACATACGTACCCCATCGACTTGCATCAATTGGGTAGCGATCCGGGCGAGTCTTTTTGAAAAAATAAACTTTTGGATTTCTTCATCCTCTTTCCAGAGGTTAAAGATTTGTAAAAAGGCCTTGCCATAAGTGTCTCGTTCGGCAAGCGATGCCACATTTTTGGTTTTTTCGGCTACTTTTTGAGAAATTAACCCTCCAAAATAACGCAGGGTTTCCCCTTCAAAAACATCTTTCAGTTTGATGAATTTATTTTTTTGATAAAATTCGACTTGCTCCGGTTTTAAAAGGTATTCGGTATCGAGAAGTTTGAGATCCATATAAAATCAATTTAGTTGGGTGATAGGGCTTCAAACAGCAAGCTGACGGGATGCAGGGCAATCCTTCCGGTTCCATCGAGAATCTGGTGACGGCAACTGGTTCCATTAGCGGCCAAAAGGGCGGTCATTTC
>CAZGUB010000011.1:0-20061 GCA_964528935.1 uncultured Flavobacteriaceae bacterium
TAGTGAGAGTGACATCCGATTGTCCGTTGATAGATCCTAATCTTTTAGATAAGGTAATAGATTTTACTTTAAAGGAAAATTTAGATTACGGGTCAAATGTTTTAATACATAACTACCCAGATGGTCAGGATATAGAAGTTTTTAAGTTTGATGCATTGAAATTTGCTTGGCAAGAGGCTGATAATATTTCTGAAAGAGAGCATGTGACTCCGTATATTATAAATAATTCAAGTTTCTATGGAAAAAATAGCTTTAAGGCAAAAAACTTTTCAGAAGCAATTAGCACTAAATTCTCCAAAATTAGAATGACAGTAGATTATGAAATAGATATTGAATTAATTAGGTATTTAATTAATGAAAAAGGAAAATTTAGTGATTGGCAGACTTACGCAGAATTATTTTTAAATACCTCTAAAAATTTTAAAAACCAAGAAATTAAAAGAAACGAAAGTTATTTAAAGCAAATTGAAAATGAGTCAAAATAATACAGGACAGGATTTATATAAAAAAGCTAAAAAAATAATTCCTGGCGGGACTATGCTACTTTCTAAAAGGCCAGAAATGTTTCTTCCTGAAAAATGGCCATCATATTATTCCAAAGCAAAGGGGATATATATATGGGATCTTGATAATAAAAAATACATAGACATGTGTATTATGGGAATTGGAACTAACATTTTAGGGTATGGAAATAGAGAAGTAGATAAAGCAGTAATGAATAACATATCCAAAGGAAATATGAGTACCCTAAATTGTCCAGAAGAAGTTCTATTAGCTGAAAAGCTTATTGAAATTAATCCCTGGGCACAAATGGTAAGGTTTGCAAGAACTGGTGGTGAGGCAAATGCTATAGCAATTAGAATAGCAAGAGCAGCTTCAGGGAAAAACAATATTGCTATTTGCGGATATCATGGATGGCATGATTGGTATTTATCGGTTAATTTAAATTCAAAGGGAGAAGATTTAACAAATCATCTTTTGCCAGGATTGGAACCAAATGGGGTGCCTAATTCATTAAAAAATACAGTTTTCCCATTCACATACAATAATTATGAAGAACTTGAAAGCATCGTATCTGAAAATGATATAGGTGTTATTAAAATGGAAGTGGAAAGAAGTTATAAACCTGAAAATGATTTCTTAAAGAAGGTTAGAAAATTAGCAACCGAAAGAGGTATAGTGTTAATTTTTGATGAATGTACATCTGGTTTTAGAGAAACTTTTGGAGGGATTTTTAAAAAATATGAAGTTGAACCAGATGTTGCAATGTTTGGAAAAGCATTGGGTAATGGTTATGCAATTACAGCTGTTGTTGGAAAAAAAGAAATAATGGAAGCTGCTCAAAGTACTTTTATTAGTAGTACATTTTGGACAGAAAGAATTGGACCTACAGCTGCATTAAAAACCCTAGAGTTAATGGAGAAATATAAATCATGGGAAAGGATAACTTATCTTGGAGAGCAACTAAGAAAGGGTTGGATAAATTCAGCAAAAAATAATAAGATAGAAATTTCAACATTTGGAATACCTGCTTTAAGCACATTTACATTTAACCACCCTGATTCGCAAAAATTCAAAACATTTTTAACTCAAGAATTTTTAAAAAAAGGATTTCTAGCATCCACAATTTTTTATGCATCAATTGAGCACAATAAAAAAATTATTCAAGAATATCTTGACATATTTGAAACAATAATGATGAAAATTAAAAAATGCATTTATGGAAATGAAAAAATTGATATTTTAATTGAAGGTCCTATCGCAACTAGTGGTTTTAAAAGATTAAATTGAAGATTTTGAATAATTATAGGATTCTAGACAATCAAAAATTTAAATTTGAAGATTTTGAAATTTCACCAATTAAATTTGAACATAGGTACCAAATAATGAATTGGCGTAATGAGCAAATTGATTATCTGAGACAAACCAATCATTTGACTAGGCAAGATCAAGATAATTATTTCAAGAAAGTAATATTCAAACAGTTTAATCATCAGAAGCCTTCTCAAATCCTTTTTTCATTATACAATAAAAATAAACTGATTGGATATGGTGGTCTGGTCCATATAAATTGGATACATAAAAACGCTGAAATTTCTTTCTTATTAAAAACAGAACTAAATAAAAAAAACACTTATCACGAAAGTTTTAAAAGTTTTCTTTTTTTAATAGAAAAAGTAGCTAGGTCTGTACATCTTCACAAAATTTTCACCTATGGGTATGATTTAAATAAATATAGATTTTATCCATTAAAAGAATTAAATTTTCTCAAAGAAGCAACCTTAATAAAGCATAAAAGAATAAATGGAAAATTGATTGATGTACTAATATATTCCAAAATAATATGACAATTAGAATTGATAATCTTACGCCAAAAGAAAAATATAAAATTTCTGAATGGAAATCTGATAGAGCTATTTCTAAAATGATTATGAGTCAATTCAAAAAAACTAATATTGTTGAAGCTGAAAAATGGATAATAAAAAACTCGAACGATACTAATCAAAAATTATTTGGTATTTATTTAAATTCTAATGAAGAGAAACTAATTGGGATTTCTCGACTAATGTTTATTGACTTTGAAAGTTTAGTAGCAGAATTAGGAATTTATATAGGTGAAAAAAAATTACAAAATATGGGATATGGATCAATTGCTTTAAAAAAGACACTAGAATTCGGGTTTAATATTTTAAAATTAAACAAGATCTATTTAAAGGTTTTGGCGAGTAATCAAAGGGCAATAAATCTTTACAGTAAAAATAATTTTGAGATTGAAGGGTGTTTGAAGGATCATTTTCTTTGTAAAAAAAATTTTGAGGACGTTATTTATATGGCAATTTTTAAAAAAGATTTCAAAAAATGAAGACTTGTGTTATAATGCAGCCAACTTATCTTCCATGGTTGGGATATTTTGATTTAATTAAAAGTTCTGACACATTTGTATTTTTAGACCATGTCAATTTTTCCAAACAATCCTGGCAACAAAGAAATAGAATTAGGGATAAGAAAGGAGAAATTATGTTAACAGTTCCAGTTCATAAACCCAAAAGTGATGAAAGTTCAATCAATAAAATTTTAATAGATTATTTAAAAATCCCTCATATTAAACATCTTAAGTCTATTAAATCGTGTTATGGTAAGTCCAAAAATTTTAAAATAATTTTTGATGAACTTGAAAATATTTATAATGAAGAACATAAATTTTTAGTAGATCTTAATTTAAGTTTAATCAAATATGGATGTAAGAAACTAAAAATTGATTCAAAAATTCAATATTCTTCATTAATGAATATTGAAGGGAAAAAAATTGAAGGAATAATTGAGATATGTAAGAAAACAAACTCTAATATTTACCTGTCCCCTGTTGGAGCTAGAGATTATATATCAAATAGTAAGATATTTGTAGAAAATAAAATTAATCTAAAATTTCAAAATTACGACCATCCTAAATATAATCAAATGGGATATAATAATTTTATTAGTCACTTATCTTTTATTGATTATTTATTTAATATTTAAAAATGGAATTACAAAAAAAATTTAAAGAAAGTGGATTTTTGATATTAGAAGATTTACTTAAAACAGAAGAATGCGATTTTTATAAAAGTCTATTAGAAAAAGATTTTGAACTATATAGTTCAAAATATGCAAATGCTAATGTTCAAAACATCAATGAATTAAGCTCTAAGTTTAAGGAAAAAGTAGTTTATAATCTTCACAACAAAAGTATAAATTGGTTTAAATTATTTGAGCATCCTAAAGTAATTGAAATCTTAAAGGAAATCCTAACAGAAGGATCTTATAATAACTCTGAACCCTTTTATTTGTATAATAATTCTGCAAGATGTCCACTAAAGGGAAACCCAGGTCAACAACTTCATATTGACAGTAATTTACCTGGAGTAAATTACTGCCTAGTTGCAAATGTTATGTGGGCTTTAGATGATTTTACAGTTAAAAATGGAGCAACAAGAATCATTCCTGGAAGTCACTATAGAAAAACTTATGCCGACAATGGAAAAACATATGATGATGAGATTTTATTAGAATTAAAAAAAGGGAGTGTGGTAATTTTTAATGCAAACATATGGCATGGTGGTGGTCCAAATTTAGATGGCTCAAGTAGATGGGCAGTTTTATTAGGTTATTCAAGATGGTTTATTAAACCAAGTTTTGATTATATGAAAAATACACCATCTGAGATATATCAAAAACTAACCCTCGGGCAAAAAAAACTATTAGGTTTTGATCTAATTCCTCCCAAGGATGAATTTAGTAGATTAAGAAGAAGGAGTGAAAGTCCTGAAATACCAGATTATAATTAAAATTAAATGAAAGCAAACGTAATAAAAGATCCTGATTTTGGCTATTTGAGAGTTGATCCTATACCAACCCAAAGTGAGGTTGAAAAATTTTATGCAATGGATTTTTATAAATCTAACGAAGTATATTTTAATGACTCATCATTACTAGTTCAAGAAGAGCAATCAGAATATTTTAATTTAAGATGGGATGCAATTTTTAAAGTTTGTAATGAATTTTTTGAATTCAAAATTAAAGACAAAAAACTTTTTGATATAGGTTTTGGATTTGCTCAAGCTCTAATTTTTTTTGATAAAAAAGGGTTAAAAGTATCCGGACTGGAACCTTCTTTAGAAGGGTATCAGTATGCAAAAAACAAAGGTTTAAATGTTTTGAAAACTGAAATTGAAAATTTTCAAGAAATTCAGGAAAAATATGACATAGTTTTTTTAAATAATGTCTTGGAACATTTAAGGAAGCCAGCTGATACTTTAAATAGAATTAGAGAAGAAATCTTATTAAAAAATGGATTATTAGTAATTGATGTGCCAAACGATTTTAATGATTTTCAAATTATAGCTAATCAAGAGTATAACTTAGATCAATGGTGGGTCTATCCTCCAAATCATATTAATTATTTTTCTCACGATTCATTAAAAAAACTATTAGAAAATTGTGGATATAAGATATTTTATTGCACCTCTTCTTTTCCAATTGATATTTTTCTTCTTTTTGGTGATCAATATGTTGGGAACCCAATTTTAGGCAGTAGGTGCCATCAAAAAAGAATGAATTTTGAAAAACTAATGGTAAAGTATGGTTATGAAGAAAAGTTAAAAAATTTATATAATTCTTTTGCTGAGTTAAATCTAGGCCGTCAAATTACTATATATGCAACTCCAAAATAATGTTTGAAAATAAAATCTTTATTGTTGCAGAGTTATCTGCAAATCATGGAGGCAGTTTAAAATTAGCAAAAGAGACTATCAAGGCAGCTAAAAGATCTGGTGCTGATGCAATAAAACTCCAAACATTTAGACCTGATACAATAACCTTAGACTCAAAATCAAATGATTTTTTAGTTTCTCAAGGGACAATTTGGGATGGAAGATATTTATACGACTTATATGAAGAAGCACATACCCCATGGGAGTGGCATGAAGAATTATTTGATCTAGCTAAAAATGAAGGATTAGTTTGTTTTTCGACACCATTTGATAAAACTTCTGTAGATTTTTTAGAAAATTTAAATAATCCAATTTACAAGATTGCATCTTGTGAAATAACAGATATACCTTTAATTAGATATATAGCCTCAATGAAAAAACCTATAATTATTTCAACAGGTATAGCAAATCAAGAGGACATTGAATTAGCTATTAAGACAATAAAAGATACTGGAAATAATAAAATAGTATTATTGAAATGCACAACAAGTTATCCCACACCACTAAATGAAGCTAACTTATTAACTTTATTAGATTATCAAAACAAATTTAATGTAATACCTGGAATTTCAGATCATACTTTAGGTATAACTGCCCCTATTGTTGCTGCAAGTTTAGGAGCTAGGGTTATTGAAAAACATTTTATAATAAACAGAGATTTAGGAGGTCCTGATGCTAGTTTTTCGTTAAATGAAAAGGAATTTAAAATAATGGTGAATTCCGTTAGAGAAACAGAACAATTATTAGGACATATTACTTATGATTTAACTGAGAAACAAAAATTAGGAAGATTATATGCTAGGTCGTTATTTATATCAAAAAATGTTTATAAAGGGGAGCTAATAACTGAAAAAAATATAAAGTCCGTAAGACCAGGAAACGGTGTTCATCCAAAATATTACACAAAAGTTATCGGGAAAAAATTTAATAATGATTATAAAATGGGTGAGCCATTAACTTTTGATAAATTAGATTGATTTTATATAATAAATTTTTTAGCAATAAAATAACTTAATGAATAGTAAAAATTTATTAATAAATTTTGCTCCTATATTTAAGGAATTTGGCACTGACTTAGTAAAAACAATACTAAAATTGAACCCTGAAATTAAAATTATAGCTATATGTTCGGGGGGTGATGAGATTGTTAATCATGTTAAAAAAAATATAAACAAAAAAAAAATAGAGAAAATAATTGATTTAGATTTTGAAGAAAAAAAATGGTTAAATTTAAATCAAGAAATAGATTTTGAATACTTAAATTCATATGAACATAAATTTGATAATAATTATTTAGGAAAATTAATAACTGCTGATAGAAGATTAGGTTTTGGTTATGTTTCTGGTGCAAGAGTAAGACCAAATTTCATTGCGGATCTTTCAACTAAATATCCTGATAAACTATCATTTATTTATATTCAGAATGCTATTAAATTTTTTGAGTCCTTATTTAATAGTCACTCTATAAGCCTAGTATATTCTTACACAGTTTCATCTACAATACAACTTTTAGTAGCCTATTTTTCTGGTTTTCATAGTATTAAATTTAGAATTTTATCAGCAACGAGAATTTTAGATAGGCTTCATTATGATAAATGTTATTTAGGGAAACAAATTGAAATTGAAAAACATTTTAATAATAAAAATTACCCTTTAAAAATTGAATCCAAAAATGCCGCAATAGGTTTCCTAAATAATTACAGAAAGAAACAAGAACCCCCTGAATATACTAATTTCTATCTTAAGCCAAAGATCGAATTTTTTTTAGGTTTCCTTAAAAATATAACATTTATAAGTGTCTTTTATATTAAGTGGATTCTTCCAAAAAATATCAGACAAAAATTTACTAAGCTTAAATTTAGACATAAGTTGTTTTATCTAAAACTCGATATAATAAAATTAGTTTACAACCCTAAATTTGAAACTGAAATACCAAGTAATAAATTTGCTTATTTTCCACTACATGTTGACCCAGAGTCATCAACTATGGTATTAGAACCTTATTTTACAGATCAACTAACTGTTATTAAAAATATATCTAAAGCATTGCCTAGTAATATGATTTTAGTAGTTAAAGAACACATCCCTATGATAGGTTTTCGTCCTAGAAATTTTTATAAGGAAATTTCTTCGTATCCGAGAGTCAAGTTGTTAGATCCTAGTTTAGATCAGTTTGAGTTAATTAAAAAATCAACCTTTGTTGCTATAATAACAGGTTCAACTGGTTTAGAGGCACTTTTATTAAAAAAGAAACTACTAATGTTGTCATCAAACACCAACTATTCATTCTTAAAAAAAGGCATGATTGTTCAAACTGATTTTTCAAAGATTAATAACAGCATCAATGAACTTATTGAAATGGATTGTATAGATGATCAAACATTAATTAGGTATATTTCAATAATTCTGGAAAATTCCTTACCAATTAGTTCAAAGTTTTATCTAGATTACAAAGGATTAAATCCGATCATCAAAAAAAACACTCTTAATACTCTGTCTAAAAAAGTCATTGAAGATCTTAATTAAATTTTCATTCAATTGAGAATAAAGATACTATTTCCCTACACAGGTAATTCATTTGGAGGTAGTCATGTCTCTTCTTCAATCTTTTTAAAGAATTGCGAATTAAATTTCCATATATACCTTTTTGAAGATGGAGAATTTTCTAAAATTCTTAAAAAGGAAAACAAACTAAAACATGAGTTTATAAATCTGAATTATGTAAAATCAAACTTCATAATAAAAAAATTTTTTCAAATCTTAATTTCTATAAGATTAGTGAGCTTTTTAAAAAACAACAACTTTGATATTGTTCATACTAATGACATACCTATGCATTTAACATGGTTTCTTCCTTCATTGTTGTCCAAAACAAAACATGTATGGCATCAAAGAACACCAAATAATAAGGCTATATTTCTTTCTTTGTTTTCTAATCTATTAACTATTTCAAATTACACAAAAAATTCATTCCCTATATTTTTGCAAAAAAAAGCAACTGTAATTTATAATCCATTTGAGGTATTTAAATTTTCAAAAAAAGAAATTTCTAAAACCCCAAAAATTGGATTTGTTGGAAATTTAATCAAGAGAAAAAACGTTGATGTTTTCATAAAAATTATTGCAAATCTTGACAACAATTTCAAAGGGATTATTTTTGGCGAAAAAAGAGAACCCGTTTATACAGATGCAATTAAGGAAATTTCTAACCTAAAAATTAAGGACAAAATTGATTTTAAAGGTCTAGTTTTTCCAATTGAAAAATACTTGTCTAAAATAGATATTTTGATTGCTCCAGCTACAGATGAGGCATTTGGCAGAAATCTTGTAGAAGCTATGATGTTAGGCATTCCTGTTTTAGCCCTAGACTATGGTGGTCATAAAGAAATCATAGAAAATGGAGTAGATGGTTTTTTAATCAAAAACAATAATATAGATGTGTATATTGAAAAAATAAAATTATTAGTTGACAATCCTGACGTATATCAAATAATTTCAAAAAAAGCTCACTTGAAGGCAAAAAATAAATTTGGAGTTGATATGCATGTAAAAAAGATGATAAAATGCTACAATGAAATTTTAATTAAATGAAAATTTTAATAACTATTAAAGCTACTTTTATTGGCTTTCATTTTCTTAAAAACTGAAAAAATTTTCCTTTGAAGAATTAATATTTTTTATTAAAAATTAGTTTGACATTGAGCAAAAAAATATAGACTTATGATATTAGTCAATAATTTTTAGGAATATTTTGAAATTTAGAAGATAAATTCTATAATGTTTCAATTAACTTTTTAAATACAATTCACATTTTATGAGTTAATTATAACTAATGCTTATTAAAATGAGAGTATTGATTAAAAATAAAAATAGATCAGGGTCTTTATTATTTTAAGATTAAATCAAACCTTATAGAAATTAACTTTTTAGATCAACAGACATAGTATAAGTTAATAAATATGTTTTACAATAATAAAAAGAAATTAATTAAATACTTTACTAATTTGGCGCTAGACGTTGGCTTTACCATAATTGATGTGGGTGCCAGAAAAGATAAAGCCAGATCAAACCCTTCAACTAAAAGAGATTTTAATATTATTGCTAAAGGCTGTGATTATTTTGGATATGAACCAGATAAAGTGGAATATAAAAAACTTTTAAAAAATAAAAATCATTTTTGGAACACTCAAAAATTTATTTCTGATGCACTTGGTGAAAGTGAAGGAAGTTTCGATCTAAATTTTTATGCACAGCCTGGTTTATCTTCAAAATTTAAGGCAAAAAAAGACCAGTTTTCTCTTTTCTCACGCTTATCATATTTGGGTAACTTGAACAAGTCTATTTCAGTAAACGTAACTACGCTGGATGATAGCATAAAAAAAAACAAGATTAGTAATCCATCTTTTTTGAAAATAGATGTCCAAGGGATGGAACTTGAGGTGTTTAAGGGGGCGCGAAATTTTTTAAAAAACCAATGTTTGGGGATTCGAGTCGAAATTGCTTTCCATGAACTTTATGAAAATCAGCCACTATTTTTTGAAATAGATTCTCACTTAAGAAAACTAGGATTTTTTCCTTTTCAATTCTTAGAATTACATAGTTGGAGAAGAGACTCCAAAAAAAAATTTCCATTTAAAGATCCACATGCTAAAATAAATTTTTCAAAGGGCCAACTTATTCATGGCGACATAATTTATTTAAAGAATCCATTATCCCTTCCAAAAAAAGACATTAATAAGCAGAAAATTAGATTAGCCCTGATTGCACTTTGTTATCAACATTTTGACATGGCGCACTCTATATTTTGCTCAATAAAATCAAAGGATATAGATTTTAAAGAAACTATAATTAAATGTGAGAAGTTTGCTAGAATTCAATCTAAGGCATATTTTTTTGATAGATGTTTCATTTTAATTAAAAAAATATTAAACAGATTAAATTACATAAAAGAGTTTTAATTAAAACATTTATAAACCGAAATGAAAAATGATTTTTTCAAACCAATAAAAATTATTATAAAAAAAACACTCGGCAAATTTGGATTACAGATTTCAAGAATAAATTCAAAAATTAGATATCCTGTTGAGTTTACAAAAAGAGATATTGAAATTTTTAATTATGTATATGAGAGAAACCTAACAATGATTGGAAAACAAAGAATGTTTTCAAATATTTTAATAGCAAAATGGATTACACAAAACGAGTTGGAAGGAGATTTTGTTGAGTGTGGTGTTTGGAGAGGAGGATCAACTTTACTTGTCAAAATGATTTTTGAAGAATATGGTAATAATTCTAAAGTTTGGTTGTTCGACACTTTCAAGGGCATGACTCAACCTACTGATGTTGACATAAATTTTTCTGGAGAACTTGCAAAAGTCAAATACTTAAAATCAAAAAAAACTGATTACGTTGACTGGGCTTATGCTGGATACAAAGATGTAAAAGATAATTTTATAAGATCTGGAGTTAAAATTGATGATTGTGTATTCGTTAAAGGAGATGTTTTAAAAACCATACCCAGGTATAATGATAAATTGAAAAAAATATCTTTTTTACGATTAGATACAGATTGGTATGAGTCTACTAAGATTGAGCTAGATTATTTTTATCCTAAAATTGTTAAAGATGGTTTCCTAGTTATTGATGATTATGGCCATTGGGGAGGGTCAAGAAAAGCTGCAGACCAATATTTTCACAAAAATCAAATTAATGAATTTAAGAATATGATAGATTCTTCAAGTAGGATGATTAGAAAATGAATTTATACAGAAATTTAATATTATTTTAATTATACTGCAAAAATTAATTGAATTATAAAATATACAAGCATATCAATACATGAAAATTCTAATTACAGGTGCTGCAGGATTTATAGGATTTCATTTAGTAAAACATCTGCTTCAGATTGGACATTCTGTGGTTGGGGTTGATCAAATCAATGATTACTACGACGTTAAATTAAAAACGGATCGCTTAGCACTTTCTGGGATTTTTTTTAAGAGCTCTAAAGGAGGGCTTGGAATTCGATCTGCTAAGTATCATAGTTATATTTTTTATAAAGCTTCTCTTGAAGACAATCAATCAATCAATATTATTGTCGATAAAGAGCAACCTGATGCAATTTGTAACCTTGCTGCTCAAGCTGGAGTTAGGTATTCAATAGATAACCCTGATGCATACATAAAAAGCAACATAATAGGTTTTCAAAATATAATTGAAGTTTGTAGAACAAATAATATAAAAAACTTCTCATATGCATCTAGCTCTTCAGTTTATGGGGGTAATGAAAATTTACCATTTAGTGAAAATGACAGGGTTGATAATCCAATATCCCTATATGCAGCCACAAAAAAAAGTAATGAACTTGTAGCTTTCACTTATTCACATCTTTATGGAATTTCAACTACTGGGTTAAGGTTTTTTACTGTTTATGGGCCATGGGGAAGGCCCGACATGGCACTTTTTCTTTTTGTAAAAGCAATCCTTTCAGGAGAGTCAATTAATGTATTTAATAATGGAAATATGTTAAGAGATTTTACATACATAGATGACGTTGTTCAGGGAATTGTCAAGGTTATTGAAAACCCTGCACAAACTCCCAATGAACCAACACAAATAAATCCTACTAAAGCTCCATATAAAATTTATAATATTGGCAATAATAATCCAGTAAAGTTGATGGACTTTATTCATGCTATTGAAAAATCTGTAGGGAAGAAATTTAAAATTAATTATTTACCAATCCAACCTGGCGATGTGCCTAAAACATTTGCAAATGTTGATTTATTATCAAATGAATTAGGATATAGACCGACCACACCAATCCAAGTGGGAATAGATAATTTTGTGAATTGGTATTTAGAATATTATAAATAGAATGGAATTTAAAATTGGAGTAATAGGCCTGGGGTATGTAGGATTGCCTCTTGCTATTTCATTTTCAAAAAAATTTAAAACCATTGGTTTTGACATCAATAAAAATAGAATTGAGCAGATTAGGAAGTCATATGATATAACAAATGAATTATCTCAAGAAGAAATAAGCTTAGCAATTAAAAATGGATTCGAAGTTTCAAATCAAATAAACCATTTAAAAAATTGCAATGTTTTTATTGTAACCGTCCCAACCCCTATTGATCATAATAAATTACCAGATTTAACTCTTCTAAAAAAGGCATCTAAATCAATTTCGTCAATTTTAAAAAAAGGAGATTTTGTTGTTTATGAGTCTACTGTATATCCTGGAGCTACACAAGAGGTATGTGTTCCAATACTTCAAAAGAGTAAATTATTTTTAAATCATGATTTTTATGTTGGGTATAGTCCAGAAAGAATAAATCCAGGGGATAAAGTGCATACTTTTGAAAACATAGATAAAGTTGTTTCTGGATCGAATGATTATGCACTTGAGGTAATTGCTAAAATGTATGACAAAGTAATTAAAGCTAAAATTCATCGGGTAAGTTCAATTAAAGTAGCAGAAGCAGCTAAAATTATAGAAAATACACAGAGAGATTTAAATATAGCTTTCGTTAACGAATTATCACAAATCTTTGAAAAGTTAGATATTGATACTAGTGAGGTTCTTAATGCAGCCTCAACAAAGTGGAATTTTTTAAACTTTAAGCCTGGTCTTGTAGGAGGTCATTGTATTGGAGTTGATCCTTATTATCTAGCATTTAGAGCAATTCAAGTTGGATATAAGCCAGAAATAATTTTATCGGGAAGAAAAACAAATGAATCAATACCTCAATTTATATTTAATAGAATCAATGAAAAATTAAATTCTAAAAAAAATGAGAATAAAAATATATTAATATTAGGTGCTGCTTTCAAAGAAAATTGCCCTGATATTAGGAATTCCAAATCTCAAGATCTTTTTAAGATTTTCAAAAAAAATAGATTTAACTGTAAAATTCATGACCCTGTGGCAGATTCCCAAGAAATGAAAAATCTTTATAAAGATGATTTTATTAAAAAATTAGATTCTATTTATGATGCTGTAATAATTGCCGTTGCACACAATGAATATTTAAGTTTAAATTTTGAAAAATTTACTTCAAATGAAAGTGTGATTTTTGATGTCAAATCTATTTATCCAAAATCAAAAGGATATTTAAGACTATAAATGGATATAGTTCATATTATACCTAACTTAAAAAATGGGGGCGCTGAAAATGTTTTGGTTAACCTCGTTTTAAAAATAAATAACAGGGGTATTAATCAATGTATTTATACATTATACGAGTCTAATAACGACTTTAATTATAATAAAGTAAATGGTGTTATTAATGTTCAACAATTAGAAAAGAACTCTAGTAATTTGGTTAGATTACTTCAAAAAAATGATAAATCAATTGTTATTTGTTGGATGTATAAGTCAATTTATTTATATGAGAAACTATCTAACAAATTTAAACTCCAAAACAAATATTATTGGAATATAAGGCATAGTGATTTTGGACCTTTTCAATTAAAACAGAAGTTTTATTTAGCTCTTATGGGTCTATATTCAAATTTCAGTAATTGTAATTTAATTTATTGTTCTGAAAAATCTAAAAACACTCATGAAAACTATTTTTTTAAAAAAAATAGTAGTAGAGTGATTCCAAATAGGCTAGCAAAAGCAATGCCTGAAAATTTTAAAAGACCATTTAAGAAAAATTATCTCCTTTTTATTGGCCGAATGCATGCTCAAAAAAACCCAAAATTTCTAAAAAAAATCTACGAATTAATTAATTCAAGATTTCCAGGATTTCAGATAATTATTTTGGGGAGAGGATGGGATAAAGACTTTTTTAATTCAGATCCTAAAAATTTAGTCATTTATGATGAAAAAGAAAATGTTTTTGATTATTTGAAGTACGCATCATGTTTATTGTATACTTCTAAATTTGGGGAAGGATATCCTAATGTGATTGCAGAGGCAATGTCAGTTGGGACTCCCATAGTTGGATTTGATACTGGTGATTATACAAAAATGACAAAGAATTACAAGTTGGCCAAGACTGTCAATGGAGAAGATGAATTTTTAAAACAACTAGAAATAATTCTCAAATCAAAACCCACATTAAGTAAAATAGATCAAGGGAAAATATTAAAAGAGTTAAATTTTGACTTAACTGTTAATGATTATGTCAAATTAGTGTAAAATGAAACTACTCTTTATTGTTAATGATTTAGACTTTTTCGTTTCTCACCGCTTGCCTTTAGCAAAAAATGCAGTAGAGCAAGGGTATGACGTATCTATTATTTCCAACAAGTATCCTTCAAAAAAAATTAAGGGGATCGATTATAGAGCAATCTCTATTGACAGATCCTCGACCTCTATCTTAAAGAATTTAAAACCCTTAATGGAGCTAAAAAAAATCATCAAGGAAATCTCTCCTGATATTGTTCATAGTGTTACCTTAAAATCTATAATCTTATCAAATCTAGTATTACTGTTTAATAATAAGGTAAAAAAAGTAAATGCAGTTTCTGGAATGGGTTACTTATTTACCTCCAATAGAGTTTCAATAATATTATATGGATTGAAATTTATATTAAGGGTATTAATTAAATTAGGAAAACCACATTTTATTTTTCAGAACCTTGATGATCTTAAAGAATTTAAAAAGTTAGGGTTAAAAGATAGTTATACAATTATCAAAGGTTCCGGGGTTGATAAATATGAGTTCGATTACTTTATTCCAAATACAAATAAAAAAATCAATATTACATTCACTGGTCGAATTTTAAAAGATAAAGGAGTCATTGATTTAATTAAAGCAATTGAATTATTACCCGGCAATGTAAAATCAAAAATCCTAGTTAATTTATACGGAAAAATAGATAAAGAAAACCCTGCACATATTGATCAGGATGAGCTAAAAAACCTTTTAATTCCTAATTTAATTCTTTGGCATGGCCACAGCGATGATATTAAAAACATATTAATTGGTTCAGACATCTATTGTCTTCCCTCTCATAGAGAAGGCTTGCCTAAGTCAACCATTGAGGCAATGGCTATTGGAAGACCTATTATTACAACAACTGCACCCGGATGTGATGAAACCGTCGAAGAGGGATTTAACGGTTATAAGGTAAAGGTTGGAGACAGTATGAGTCTTTCAAAAAAACTTCAAAAATTAATAGAAAATAAACAGCTGAGAATTGAAATGGGGAAAAACTCTAGAGAGTTATTTCTTAAAAACTTTACGCTAGAAAAAGTAGTTTCTCAAACCTTTGAATTATATGATAATCTAATTGTCAATAAGATTTAATAATTAAGTGCCAGTAAATTTTTAATCTATATAGGCTTTTCATTTTTTTTGTAAAAAAGAATATGCCCTTCAATTCTCATACAGCCTCTATAGCTGGCAAAAAATCCAAGAGAGGAAAATCAAAACTTTCCCCTAATATTCAAGACAAACTTGATCTTTTAGCTTCTGAAAATCTTGATTACCTTTTGAGTCACCTAAACGAGTTTAGTAATTCTGAGCGTATTAAACTTACTCAGATTCTACTTTCATATACCGCTCCAAAATACGGCACTCGTCCTGCTGAGCCTCTTCATGGTTATGAAGATCAGCCCCTATTTATAGAAGACATTTAACATATCTTATTTAAGAGCTAATCTGCTGAATAAATAAATCAGCATAATGGTCCTGGTTAAAGTTTTCTCCAATATAATCTAAAAAAGTAGATTCCTTTTTGTGACCTGTAATTCTCATAAGAATTGGCGTTTCTACTTTTGAGTAATAATTCGTGGCAAAACTCCGTCTAAGATCATGCGCTGTAATTAGCTCATATTTTTTAAATACTCCTTTTAATTTTCTTCTGGGTTTTGCATGCATCTTATATCCAGTTACCCTTTTAGAGATACCAGCGAGTTTACAAATCTGCTTTATATGGATATTAAATAGCTGTGGATAGCTATAACTCGGAAACTCCTCAAGTAGTATCTTTTTAATTAAAGGATCTAAAATCCCAACAGTCACCGCTCTGCCCGTTTTTTGTTGTACAAAATCAATATACAAGATATCCTTTGGTCCCTCTCGAAGCTGGTTTTGTTTTAACGAAAGTAGATCCGCTACTCTTTGGCCTGTATAAAGCCCGATCAGCATCCACTTCCATGAGTTTATTAGATGAAGGGGTAAGGTAACCTTTTTAATAAGCTCGATTTCCCCTAAATCAAGGGTTTGAAGAATTCGCTTCTCTTTTTCCAGTCCAAAAGAATCGATAAACTGGTAATTACAACTCACTGGATAACCGTCACGCTTCGCACGAATTAAAACCGTTTTTAAAAGTCCCAATTGTTTACCCACAGTTCCCACTCCATAAGATTTCTCATGCAGTAAGTAGTTGGAAAAAGCATCGATATCCTGAATCTTAAAATGATCTATAAACATCAAAGTGTTTTTTTCTATCTCATACTCTTTTACAAGTTTTAATAGATAACTATAGCGCTTAATCGTATTAAGCCGAAGTCCAATAGAGCCTGTTTTTCTATTCTTTCTAAAGGGTGCAGTTTTAATCTGATTATCTATTGTATTTTATATTATTAAATTATTGTTTAACAGATAATTAATAGATATTTTCTTAATTAGTAATTTAAATAATTTATTGTCTCGAATTCTTTCTAAATCCTTTACATTGCAAAGCTGAAATCGAACTATTTTAAGTTTTTCATTAATCTTACTAGCCTCTTTGTATCGTGGACTAACCCGCTGATTTTTAACTTGCCAAAAACTGGGATTGATAAATACAGGTAATGGATAACTTAATTTTTTTCCCTTTGAAACCTGCAAAAAGATATAGATTCGTACCTTTCTTTTTTGCACGGACAAAAGCCCAAATTCTATTTTTATAAAATCTAACATATGTTAAATCATGTTATTGTTTTTTATAGTAATTCGCTAAGGCGTATTTTTACATTACTTAGACTATATAAGATACGTTATTCTATGTTAAAAAACAAGAAAATCCCAGTATTTATAGGGGCTGTGGAAGGTTTTGAATTTAAAACTGTTATTGAATCATGAAAGGCATACTCCTCGCCGGAGGCTCCGGAACCCGATTGTATCCCGTTACCCTAGGGGTATCCAAACAGCTCCTTCCAGTCTATGACAAACCCATGCTCTATTATCCTTTATCGGTATTGCTCGTGGCAGGGATTCGGGAAGTTTTATTGATCAGTACCCCCACCGATTTGCCAACCTACCAAAGACTCTTGGGCGATGGGAGTACACTGGGAATCCAAATCCAATATGCAGAACAAAAAGCCCCCAATGGCCTGGCAGAAGCCTTTATCATTGGGGAGGAATTTATCGGTCAAGATTCGGTTTGTCTGGTCTTGGGCGATAATATTTTTTATGGGGAAGAATTGACTACCTTAATGGAAGAAGCTTTAAACCAACCCCAAATGGCGACAGTTTTCGGCTATACCGTCAAAGACCCCAGTCGCTATGGCGTCATCGCCTTCGACGATCAGGGCAAAGCCCTTTCCATAGAAGAAAAACCAAAACACCCCAAAAGCGACAAAGCCGTGATCGGCCTTTATTTTTATCCCAACCAAGTGGTGGAAATCGCCAAAAAGGTACAGCCCAGTGCCCGAGGAGAGTTGGAGATCAGCACCGTCAATCAAGCCTTTTTGGAAAGGGGAAAACTACAAGTAAAAACCCTGGGTCGTGGCTTTGCTTGGCTCGATACCGGTACCCACGAATCCCTCATTCAAGCCGGACAATTCATTCACACCATCGAAAAACGCCAAGGCCTCAAAGTGGCCTGTTTGGAAGAAATCGCTTACCAAAAAGGGTGGATCAGTCGTGACCAACTCCTCCAATTGGCTCAAGACTTGTCCCAAACCGAATACGGCCAATACCTCACACAACGCTATCAAAAATAAGCAGTAGATGACCATAACCCCCACCGCTTTGCCCGAAGTATTGCTCTTACAACCTCAAAAACACGAGGACGCTAGGGGCTGGTTTATCGAAAGCTTTCGTTTGGATTTGCTGGAGGCCGCCACCGGCCACCGCCTTCATTTTTGTCAGGAAAACCGAGCCTTGTCCCACTATGGTGTCATCAGGGGACTCCACTACCAAATGCCGCCCCACGCCCAGTCCAAGCTGGTTTCTGTTCTCCAAGGCAAAGTCTTGGACGTGGTAGTAGACCTACGCAGCGGTTCTCTCCGTTTTGGCCAACACATGGCCGTGGAACTCAGCGACCAAAACCAAAAACAACTATTTGTCCCCCGAGGGTTTGCCCATGGCTATGCCTGCCTGAGCGAAACCGCCATTTTTGCCTACCAGGTGGACAACTATTACAACAAAGCCGCAGAGCAAAGTATCGCCTATAATGACCCACAATTGGACATCGACTGGCAAATTCCGCTGGACAAACAGCTGCTCTCCCCAAAAGACCGCCAGCACCCCACTTTTGGTGCCGCCCAAATTTTCGATCTCAACACCCCGCTCTATGCCTAAGATTCTGGTCATAGGCGCCCGGGGTCAACTGGGGCAATCCTTCCGCTATTGGGCATCGGATTTTACCCATTTCGACTTTGATTTTCAAGACCTTCCCGAGTTTGACCTTTTGCAATTAGAGCAACTCCAGCGCTATTTTAAAACCACTCCCACAGATGTGGTCATCAACTGTGCAGCCCATACAGCAGTAGACCAAGCCGAAGACCAAGCCGAAAAAGCCCGCTGCCTCAACTCAGTGGCCGTAAAATCCCTCTGCACATTGGCCAAAACCTTTGGCTTCAAACTCATTCATTTTTCTACCGATTATGTCTTCGATGGAACGGCTACTAGACCCTATGAGGAAAGCCATCCGGTTGATCCCACCAGCGTCTATGGCCAGACCAAGGTCGAGGGAGAAAACGCCGTGCTGCACGCAGAAATCGATGGCTGGATCATCAGAACCGCTTGGCTGTTCAGCCCCTATGGTAAAAATTTTGTCAAAACCATCTTTTCCCTATTGCAGAATAAAGAAGAAATCAAGGTCGTCGCCGACCAAACCGGAAGTCCCACCTATGCCCCCGATTTGGCCCAGGCTGTACTTCAAGCCATTACCCAAAAACCCACCTTCAGTGGGGTAGAAATTTACCATTTTGCCAATGCAGGCCAAACCACATGGTACGGGCTGGCCACACAAATCAAAAAGCAACTGTCCTCCTCTTGCGTCATCAGGCCGGTTACTACTGCCGACTATCCCACACAGTCCAATAGACCCAAATTTTCGGTTCTAAACTGTGATAAAATAAAAAAGGAATTTAACTTCACCCCAAGATCGTGGCAATCGGCATTGGAAGTATGTCTCAAAAAAATAAAATGAACAAAAAATCCATCTTAATCACCGGAGGAGCCGGTTTCATCGGATCGCACCTGGTTCGACGGATGGTAAAGCAATACCCCGGCACACGGGTGGTCAATCTCGATGCCCTGACCTATGCCGGAGATACCGCAAAATTAAAAGACATTGCCGACTATAAAAATTATCACTTTGTACATGGCGACATCTGCGATTTCGCCTTGGTCCAGAAACTTTTTACCGCCCACGATTTTGACGGCATCATTCACCTTGCGGCAGAGTCCCACGTGGACCAATCCATAGAAAACCCCCTAAATTTTGCCCAAACCAATGCCATGGGAACCCTGACTTTGCTGGAATCCGCCCGCCGCGCCTGGCACGGTGATTTTGCCCACAGATTATTCTATCACATCTCTACCGATGAGGTGTACGGAAGCTTGGGAGCCAAGGGCAAATTCTCCGAAACCACTGCCTACGATCCACGCTCGCCCTATTCTGCCTCCAAAGCGGCCTC
>CAZGUB010000012.1:0-4840 GCA_964528935.1 uncultured Flavobacteriaceae bacterium
GGTTGGAAGCCAAAAACCCGGGAATTGTATTGCCTGATGCCGACTTGGATCATACCGTCAAAGAGTGTATTTCCGGTACCCTTTCCTACAACGGACAGCGGTGTACGGCCCTAAAAGTCCTCTATGTTCATGAATCGATTGTCGATCAATTCAATAAGAAATTTTCAGAAGCTGTTGACCAACTAAACTACGGCTTGCCATGGGAAAAAGACGTTTTCTTGACCCCACTACCCGAACCGGGAAAACCGCAATACATTCGGGATCTGATTGATGATGCCATGGCCAAAGGAGCTAAAATTTTGAACGAAAAGGGCGGACAAATGTCTGAGAATTATACCTATCCGGCTGTGATATATCCTGTAGATGAATCCATGAACTTGTACCACGAAGAACAGTTCGGCCCAGTGATTCCTATCATTGCCTACAAGGACATCAACGAGCCATTGGATGCCATGGCCAGCTCGAACTATGGTCAGCAAGTGAGCTTGTTTGGTAGGGATGTTCGCAAAATAGGTCCGCTGATTGATATGTTGGCCAACTTGGTCTGTAGGGTCAATCTCAACAGTGCATGCCAAAGAGGTCCCGATGTGTATCCTTTTACCGGAAGAAAAAATTCTGCCGTAAGTACCCTAAGTGTTTTCGATGCCTTAAGGTCGTTTTCCATTCGATCTTTTGTCGCATCCAAAGACAATCCCTACAACAACGAGATTCTGGAATCCTTGCTCAATTCCAATGAGTCCAACTTTGTTTCCTCGGATTATATTTTGTAGGCGCGTCGTTCTTTTTTTTGTAGGATTGTATCACGGTAAGAATTCTGGTTCTTGTTCTCTAGTTTTAACGTAATCTTCCTCCCTAAAAAGTTGTTCTTTTATTTTGTCAAAAATCAACAATTCGGGGACAAATTGCCAGTCAAAAGCATGAAGTTGATTGGCCAAGTGGTGGTGGTGGTCTTGATCCAAAATGTAGTCTTGGGGTTTGTGAATCAGTCGGGTTTTGGCATAGGTTTCTTCTACTTTTTTTCTGAGGGCAAAGAAGACATCTTGTAGCTGGCCGATTTTGGCTTTGGCGATGAGCCGCTCTTCGAGATTGGTAGCCTGATCAAATTGTTTTAACGCAACGAGAATTTGTGGGGTGAACTGTACGATTTCGTTTACCCTTTTGTAGACTTCCAAGGTGTAAGTGTTTCTGACAGATTGCTTTTGTGCATGAACAATTTTTTTGTCAATGCTTGCAGTCTGTTGGATCATTTCCTCTGCATTTCTAAGTCTCTCCTGATGTTCTTGGATCCACTGGCCTGGGTTTTGGGGGTCGGGTAAGGAAATGAGTCCCTCTTCCTCCGGATTTTCCATTTCCATTAGGTAGTTTCTTTTGTTTCCTTTCAGCAAAAGATTTTTCCACTGGGCTACGGGTTTTTCCAAATCATCTATGAAAGCGAAGTCCTCTCCCGCCAGTCGATGTGAAAATTCCCGGTGCCGGTGGGCATTTTTGAGTTCGTCTATGCTGAGCCGGTCTCCGGACCAGGTGTCGTTGGCGAAAGCGATGATGCCGCGGTGGTACAACTCAAAGTGGGGAGAGTCGTCGTCCCAAAGGGTTAGCAGCAAACCATTGAGTCCTGTGGCGATAGAGGAAAGAGCAAAGGAACGGATGTTTTTCATATTGCTTTCTCGCTGTGGCATCAAGACCCATCGAGTTTGTCCGGCGGTGGCACCCATTACTTTGAGTCCGTGTTCGCGAAACCATTGCATGCTTTTGGTGTTTCCATAGGCTTCGGGACTGTGGTAGTTCCATCGCATATAAATGCAATTTTTGGGAAACTGAGGCAAGAAGGCTTCCAGTTTTTCTTGGTTGGCATTCCAGAGACTGTCCACTTTTTGTGGTTCCATTTCGGGTCGAAACATGGGGCGGTACAGCTGGACATGCTTTAGGGGCATATCGTCCCAAAAGATGGGGATTCTTCCCGATTCTTCTGCAAATTGGCAGACTTTGTTCAGCCAAATGAGCTGTAACTCCAAGGGAGATTTTCCACTGTTTCGGCCGGTGGTTTTGACTTCGTCTCCTCCTACATGAAGGTATTTGCCGTGGGGTAGGGCTTCTATCGCATCCCGATACAAATCGAATTGGACCTGGTATGTTTTGGGATTGAGGGGGTCAAAGGCCCAGTCGCTTTGGGGATCGTCGCGCAGGGATTGGTAGGCAGGGTGTTTGAGGACAAATGAGGCGTGTCCCAAGCCTTGTACCAAGGGGGAGATGGCGATGTTGCGTTCTTGGGCATATTCACTCAGTGCTTGCCATTGTACGATGGTTAGTGCGTCGGACGAACCGACCAAGGGCTGTCTTTTGTATTGAATTTTGTCTTCGACTTCGGCGATGATGGCATTGATTTTGTACTTTTTAAGTTTATCGATCAGCCGGTAGTAATAGTCCAAGGTCTCTCGGTGGTGTTTGATGTCCCAATGGATGGCGCGGTAGTCCAGTAGGGGGAAGTCTTTGATGTGGCAGCGGGGGAGCTTTACCTTTTGTTCTTGGGCATCTTCCATCAGTTGTTGTAAGGTGGCCAGACCGTAGATCAATCCGGCTTGGTCCTTGGCGGTGATTTGTACTTTTTCGTTTTCGATGTCCAGTAGATAGCCTTCGGCTTTGAGGTCCAGTTGGGGGTCTAGGGTATAGTGCAGTTGGGCTTGGTTTTGGTCGTCGGTGGCGGCGATGTCTCCCAAAAAATTGCTTCCGGGAGGAAGGGGCAAGCTCTCCGCATTGAAGAAAAACCGGAGGTCTTCGGGATTGAGATTGCTGTTGCCATTTATTTCCCATTCCTGGGGATGGGGGAGGATTTTAAAGTTGCCCATGCGAGGACTGGTTTTACAGGATACAATTTCGGCGAGGACAAGCAATAAGAGAAATTTTCTTTTCATTGTATGGGTATTATGGTGATACTGTTTCTTTGGAGGAGGACTGATAAAGTCCAACTTTGGAAATGGCGACGGTATTGTTGGCCTCCTCAATCCTGATTCTGACTTTTTCGCTACTGACTTTTGGGATTCTCAGTAGCCGTTTGTAACCGATCGTGGTGCCTTTAAATACGGTTTCCCATTTGTTGTTTGTCAAAATGTCCACCTCAAATCGGCTGATGCGTTGTCCCAGTTGTATGGGTTCTTGCAACAGGATGCGGTCGAAGGTGGTTTTTTCTTCCAACTTAATTTCGAGGGTGGCGGGAAAGATACCGTCGTCGGTGGCCCAATAGGCGTTGAGGTCTCCGTTGGTGGTATTGGTGGGGGCAAATTTGCTGTGGTTTTCTCGGGTGTTGTTGGCGGTAGCGGTTTGGCCAAGGGCCAGGTCTATGTAAAAACTCTCGTCGATAATTGCTTTGAATGCTTTGAGGGCTTTGACGTCATTTTCGTGAATGCGTCCTCTTTTGTCGGGAGGGAGGTTGAGCAGCAATATGGCGTTTCGTCCTACCGATTTGTAGTAGATGTCGGTGAGTTGTTGCGGGCTTTTAACCAAGCTGTCTTGGCTGGCATGATAAAACCACCCGGGACGTATGGAGACGTCGCACTGCCCTACGATCCAGTGGCTTCCGTGGGGGTCACCGGCGTTGAGATAATCGGTTTTGGAAGCCCCGATGGTGATTTGGTTTTTGTTGAGCATGGACCAAAACGTGGCTCCTGCAAACCCTTTTTCATTGCCTATCCAGTGAACGTCGGGTCCGGCATCGGAAAATATTTTGATGTTGGGTTGCAGGGATTTTACAAAAGCGATGATTTCTTCCCAGCCGTAGTAGGTGTCCCGGTCGATTTTTCTGATCTCGTTGGCCCCACCGTAGTAGCCATCACCACCGTTGGCCCCGTCAAACCATATTTCGTTGATTTCGCCATATTGGGTAAGCAGTTCTTCCAGTTGGTTTTTGTAGTAGGCAATGTAGGCAGGGGTTCCGTAGTCTTTATGGTTTCTGTCCCAAGGGGAGAGGTAGAGTCCTGCCTTGAGTCCGTATTTTTTGCAGGCGGCGACAAATTCGCCCACCACATCGCCTTTGCCATTTTTATAGGGGCTATTTTTTACGCTGTGCTCGGTATATTTGCTGGGCCAAAGACAAAAACCGTCGTGGTGTTTGGCCGTGAGTATCAATTGTTTCATTCCAGCAGCTTGTGCGGTTTGGGCCCATTGCTCTACATCCAGTGCTGTGGGATTGAAAATTGCCGGGCTTTCGTCACCATAGCCCCATTCTTTGTCGGTAAAGGTGTTGACGGTAAAATGGATAAACCCGATGAGTTCCATTTGTTGGTAGGTGACCAAAGCAGGAGGTGGGGAGACAGGATTGGGAGCCAAATCGGGAGGGGTGGTCTGGCAGCCCCAAAAGATCAAGGAGATTCCCGCGATCAGCGGCCAGATCATTCTGTTATTTTTTTGTTGGGAGGGAGTCGAACTGCTTCTCGAGGTCTCGGAGGTAGGGTGGGTGGTGTTCAAAATGAAATTTTTTTTAATTTAAAAAAAATAACGATTTCCACAACGCCCTCTCTCAGAAAAACACCTCGCTGTACTTCAGATGGTTTCTTCAGGAAGGATTTTCGCAAAAGCATCAGTAGTTTTTGAGGGGTTTATTTAGTAAAAAAGAGATTTTAGTTCCTGTAAATTTCCTTTTTTCGAAAGACCATATTGGTTCTAAACTTGGAATCGCTGCCGAATACCTCGACATCGTCGCCCCCTCCCAAGCCAAAGCTTTCGGAGGCACCGGTGTTGGAGTCAACGTATTCGAAGCCCAGTTTTGACATGGCATTGAGCAGATCGGTTTGGTTGCGGATGTGTAGTTTTTTTCTGTTTTGTAACAGGGATTCCAGTTCTTCCAAGC